>DMKZ01000096.1 GCA_003454065.1 Spirochaetaceae bacterium | reverse complement strand
GTTTCTCGCATTAACGGCATCTCTCTGAATCGAACTTTCGCCTCCTTGAAAATGAATCAGCAGCTTGCTTTGGCGGCTGCGGTGTCTGTCTCCGATGCTGATGGCGAAAGCGATGATGACGTATCGAGAAAAGTTATTTGGGACTCGGATGCTCCCGAAATAGCCGCTGTTGATGCAAACGGCATTGTCACGCCGCTCTCGTCGGGGACGGCCGTCATCACCGCACGTTCGGAATCAAACCCTTTGGTGAGCGGCTCATGCGTTGTAGATGTTTCGGCATTGGTGAGATCCGTAGAATTGGATTGCCAAAGCATATCGCTGAAAATGGGCGAAAGCGAGAAGCTGGTTGCAACCGTTTCATCCGTTCCCGACAATCCTGAGCATAATGCTGTCCGATGGCTTGTCAGCGATATGTCGATCGTATCGGTGTCTGCGGCGGGAGATGTGATTCCGCTTTCGCCGGGAACGGCCGTCATCACGGCGGAATCAAGAGATGATAGTTCCAAAAAAGCTTCATGCGATGTGGAGGTGCTTCCGGCGATAAAAGGAATTTCGCTGAATATGAATGCAATCGAAGCCAAACCCGGGGATTGCATTCCATTAGCCGCAGCAATCGATTCCATACCCGATTCAAGCGAATGCAAATACATGCGATGGGTAAGCAGCGATCCGGCCGTAGCAGCGGTAACTCAATCGGGCGTCGTTATGGCTGCCTCTCCCGGCACGGCGATGGTCAGCGCCGTATCCGTCGTAGATGATTCGGTTTCATCGTCCTGCTCGGTGCGAGTGGTTCCGCATGTCGAATCAGTGGAGATTTCCGAAAAAGAGATGGTCATCAGAATCGGAGACAGTATCAAGCTGAGCGCATCCGTAAGCGTCATCCCGAATGTCGATGAGCATAAAGGCGTTATATGGCGTTCAAGCGACGATTCGGTGCTTGCCATAGATGAAAACGGCGTAGTTTCGGGTTTGTCATGCGGGAGCGCTGCAATCATTGCGAAATCGTCGGCCGATCCAAAATTCGAATCTTCGTGCGAAATCGTGGTGCTGCCGAAAGTGATTTCGGTTTCCCTGAAGGAAAAAGACATGCGAATCGAAATGGGTAGCGAACATTTTTTGAAGGCGGAAACGCATGTCATTCCGAATGCCCCCGAGCACAAGCGCATAGCGTTCAAGTCGGACAATTCTTTTGTGGCCGACGTGGATGATCGTGGCCGAATCATTCCGGTTTTCCCCGGTCAGACGAGACTTTACGCAATATCATGCGCTGATGACGATATATTGGATTCCTGCCTCGTGACAGTTGTTCCTTCAGTGAAGTCAGTGTTGCTGGACAAATATTCGGTCAGGCTCTCGGTTGGCGGGACAATAAGCTTGAAGGCATCGGTGTCGGCGTTGCCTCATATCTCCATGTATGAAGGCTTTATCTGGAAATCCAGCGACGAAAGCATTGCCGAGGTTAGCGCCGACGGCAAAGTTGCGGCCATGTCGCTGGGCAAGGCGACCATCACCGCCGAATCGGTTACGGATCCTTCGCAAAGCGCATCTTGCGAAATAATCATCGAGCCCGAGATAGCGTCGCTGCGATTTTCATCGGATATAGTAGTGTCTAAAGTAGGCAAGCGAATCGAATTGCCGACGCAAATAGTCTCCATTCCTGATTATGGCATTTACAAACGGGTCGTTATCTCATCCGATAACGAGAATGTCGCTTCGCTTGATTCTATGGGAAGAGTGGTGTGCAAGAGCGAAGGGGTGGCGAGAATAATCGCCGTTTCCCAAACCGATCCTCTTGTGACGGCAAGTTGCATCTTGGTGGTCTCCGATTCTCTGGACTACGAGGACAACATGGTTTGCGTTTTCAAGAGAGTGCAAGATGCTGATGCTTCGATTGGCGGCCTCATGTCGGAATCGTTCTGGATTTCGAAATACGAGATAACCCGCGAGGTATTCAAACGCGTCATGGGGTATGATCCGTCGGTTTTCGTTTCGAACGATTCGTCGAATCTTCCCGTCGAGAAGGTTTCCTTCGCCGAAGCGATTGAATTTTGCAATATGCTTTCCGAATTGTCCGGATTGGACAAGTGCTATGAAATCGGCGCCGATGGGAATCCGATCTGCGACTTCAACGCAACCGGATACAGGCTGCCGAGCAGAACCGAATGGGAATATGCGGCGAGAGGAGGTCGGGAGTTCGAATATTCTGGAAGCGATGATCTCGATGATGTGGCATGGCATAAGGGCAATTCGCAAGGAAGACCGCATGAAGTCGGGTTGAAATCGCCTAACGGATACGGAGTATTCGATATGTCGGGGAATGTTTCCGAATGGTGCTGGGTTGAAGGCGCTGCCAAGCAGGGTGCGCATATGGGCGGAGGCTGGAGCATGGAGCCGGCGTATTGCTCGGTGAGCGAACCATACGGCTTGGTTTCCGCTTATCCGCGAAGCAGCATAGGCTTTCGAGTGGCGCGAACGAATATGCGAAAGGGATTTTGAGGTCGCTTCTGAGGTTTTCAAAAATGCTTGAAATCCATGCAAGCTCTTTCCTTTCGCTGTTGGCAGTATGATTTATTTTGACAATGCCGCTACGACCAAGCCTTTCGTCGAGAGCCTTGATGCTTTCAGACGCGCAGAAGAGGAGTTCTTCCCGAACCCTTCCTCTACGCATGCGATCGGCAAATTATCAAGGCGGTTCGTCGAATCCCAGCGGCAGCGGATAGCCGAAATCCTAAACATAGATTCGAGTTATTACGACATAGTGTTTACGGCCAATGCGACGCAAGGAAACGAGATAATGCTCCAATCCGTGCTCAAGCGTCCGTCGTCGGATGTTCTGATGAGCCTCTGCGAGCATAGCAGCGTCGGAGAAAATTCGGTCATATTGAAGAATCACGGGCATAATGTCTTTCAAATCGGTTGCCCTAAGGGGTTTGCCGATGGCAAAGCGATGACGCAGAAACTCAAGGATAATCCCAAAATAGGCCTCGTGTCCGTAATGCAGATCAACAATGTCACGGGAAGCATAAACGATGTTTATGAGATGGCGCAGCGTGCCAAAAGGATGAACGGGGGAATAGTTTTCCATTCCGATTGCGTTCAGAGCCTCAATCTCGGCATAATCGACTTCCGGCGCGCCCAAAAAAGCGGAATCGATGCCATGACGTTTTCATCGCATAAAAGCCACGCCCCGAAAGGACTGGGACTGCTGGTTATAAGAAAAGGGCTCGATCCCTCGTTGTCGTCTGGCGGCGGTCAGGAGAGAGGCGTCAGGGCGGGAACGGAAAGCGTAGGCCTGATAGCCGCCTATGCCGATGCTTTGGAAAGGATTTTCAACTCGCACGACGAATACGCAAGGCGCATTTCGTCCGTCAGCAATTTGTTCTTGAAGTTGTTGTCGGAATTGCCTTCTTTCGATGCGTTGCGAGACGGCAGCGGCGAATATAGCGATGGCATAGTCGCGCTCCGCTCGCATAAACTCCCGTCTGAGGTTTTCCAGCGTATTTTAAGCGATGAGGGCGTAATGGTTTCCGTAACTTCAGCCTGCAGCAGCAATGCTTCGAAGAAAAACGGAAACAAATTGGCGCTTATGGGGTATGATTCGAAAACTGCCGGAAATACCGTTCGCTTTTCGTTCGGATTCGAAAACACCGAAGGTGAAGTTGAATCCGCCATTTGCATCTTGAAAAAGATAAGCTCCGAATACTAAGATGTTTCTGAAAGTTCTGAAAGTCTCGGAACCGATTTCGTCCGTATCTTTAGTTGCAGAGCCTTTCGCGTATGATTCTGATATTGGTGTCGGTGTTTCCTGCCTTTTCCTTCAAGTAGTTGGCTATCGCTTCGGCAAGGTTGCAGCTTCTGGCTTCCTCTATCGTCGCGATGAACAAGCCAGGGAGTATTGCGTTGCGAGCATCTTGTCCATTTTTGACAATGGCTCTGAAACTTCTTATATTATTGTTGTTATGTTGGACTTGCGATTGTTTGAAAAATTTCTCGATAGCGCTTCGGATTCTGACGACGACAGCGTTTCAAGCGCGCTTAAGCCGTTCGGATTGAGCGGTGATGATGTGCTGAAAGTAGCTGATTTGGAAAGGAAATGCCGCGAAAACAGGGTGATTGTTCTTAAAAGCATCGAGCGGCAGGTTTTCAGAGGCGCTTTTGAAATAGTTTTCAGCGTAGTATTCAAGGTATTCGAGGATTTTGCCGTCAGATTCGAAGTTCATGCAAGCGCCTTGGACGAGTATCTCGATAACGAATGCGCCGTAACGTTGAACGGAATCAGCAAATATCGTGGAACCAACATGGGCGCAGCGGTGGATGAGGTCGGTTCGTTAGTTGACGAAGGAATCGAAAAGAGGGAAGGCTATAGGGATTCTTCGGATTACAAATGCAGTTTGTTCAAAATAAAATATCTCAGCTCATTCAAAGCTCTCTTCGAGGATAAGACTATCGATAAGTCGAAAATCGAGAAGTTGCTCAAGGACATGAAATGCAAAGGCGTTTTCGTTACCGATGCCTTTGTCCGCAGCAACTATGATTGCGACGGCAATGCTTTCTCATTGGATCTGTATGACGACGGCAAGGCGGATGTCAAGGCAAGCGTTTCCGGAAGGAAATGCGAGTTTTCCAGTAAAGACATGAGCGTTTGCATAAGGAAGCTTTGCGATTTTTTCTTCGGATGCTCCGCTGAGACATAGTTTTTTCACTTCGCAAATTCGCGATTCTCTCTAGGCGGCAGGTTTTTAGAAGCGCCCTTGAAAAAGCCTTTGCCTTAAATTATAATTTGGATTATGATCAAGCGTAAAGAACAGAAAATAGAAGATACATGGAAATTGGATGATATTTTCACGGATGTCAGCGAGTTCGATGCTGCTATTGTTGAGGCGGATGGGATAGCGCGACAGATGAAATACATGGAAGGCAAGCTTGCCGATGCCAATGCCGTCTTGGAGTTCATGGGGATGGAGGACAGGCTTGGGATCATTCTCGAGAAACTCGGCGGCTATGCTTATATGAAGGTGAGCGAGGACGGTTCCGATCAGGAAAATCAGCTTCTTTATGCGAAATACGTGAATTTTTCCGTGCAGGTTTCCGAAATGCTTTCATTTGCGACCCCCGAATTGATGGAATTGGGCGAGGGCAAACTCAAGGAGTTTATCGAAGACGAGAGGTTCGCATCGTATAAAGTCAGCTTGTCGAGGCTTTTGAGGGAGAAGAAGCATGTCTTGTCGAAAGCCGAGGAAAGAATCATGTCCTTGCAATCTCCCGTAGGCGGAATGTTTTCCCAAAGTTTCGATGACCTTACGGATGTGGATTTCAAGTTTCAGAGCGTTTCGGGCCAGGAGCTGACCAATTCGACCTTCAGCGTTTTCCTTCATTCGCCCGATCAGAAGGTGAGAAGGGACGCATATTTGAAGTACTACAAGAGATATGACGAATACAAGCATCTCATAGCCAGGCTTTATGAAGGCAGCATAAGGCAGAATGTTTTTTCATCCAAGGCGCGCGGCTACAAATCGGTACTGGACAGAAGCCTGTATGCCGATGATGTTTCGAGGGAAGTGTATCTCAATCTGATTCAGGCTGCCCACAAAGGCTTCGACAGCCTCCACAGATTCTACGAGATCAAAAGAAAAGCCCTTGGTCTTTCCAGACTGAATCATTACGATGCCTATGCGCCTATAACCGTCGATTTCAAGAAAACGACGAAATACGAAGACGCCTGCAAGATAGTGTTCGAAGCGCTATCTCCGCTCGGAAAGGAGTATCAGGACACGATTTACAAGGGTATAACCGTTGGCAGATGGGTCGATCGTTATGAAAACGAGGGCAAGGCTTCAGGCGCGTATTCGAATGGCGGATACAAGACCCTTCCTTATATAATGATGAACTATAAGGACGATTCGTATCGCGACATTTTCACTTTGGCCCATGAGGGCGGACATTCAATGCATTCGTATTACAGCGTCAGAAACAATCCGTTTTCATGCTATGGCTACAGCATTTTCGAGGCTGAAGTCGCTAGCACTTTCAACGAAAGGCTTTTGTCGCGCTATCTTTATGACAACGCCTCTTCGGACGAGGAGAGGCTTTATCTGCTGGCAAACGAGGCGGATGACATAGTCGCTACGTTTTTCAGGCAGACCATGTTCGCCGAATTCGAGCAGAAAATCTATGGCATCGCCGAAAGCGGAAAGCCGGTCACCCTTGATGTCATAACCAAAACGTATGGAAAGCTTCTCAGGCAGTATTTCGGCAGCAAGGTCGGGATTTTGATGCAGAAGGCTTCCCTCGAGGCCTTGCGCATTCCGCATTTCTACAGGCCGTTCTATGTCTATAAATACGCAACTGGAATAACCGCAGCATGCCTGCTCTCCAAGAAAGTCATCGAGGGCGGAGAGAAGGACAGAAACGAATATCTCGATTTTCTGAAGCGCGGCGGCAGCCTCTTCCCGCTTGAAAATCTCAAAAAAGCGGGCGCTAATCTCGAAGATAGCAGCTGCTTCGATGCGATACTCAGCCGTTTCAATGAGGTTCTCGACAAGATAGAAGGACTTCTGGACATTTTGCAAGGCTGATTGCTGCGATGCGATGTTGTCTTTAAATGGCGCTTCTGTAAACCTGCTGTTCGAAGATGCTTGTGGTTTTTAGAAGTGCCCTAACCCGATTTTGAAAAAACTCCTGAAAAAATTCCTATGAAAAAAAAGCCTCGCCTGAGTTTAGCCCAGGCGAAGCAATTCTTTTGAGAGCTCTAAGAGCCGACTTGTATTTTGAAATCAGAGGCGCGCAACGGGTTTATCGCCCGAAGACCGAGCATTATTTTCCGAGGTGGGAGAAAGCCTCCTTCCCCATATAATGCGCCTGCTCTCCAAGCTCCTCTTCGATTCTGATGAGCTGATTGTATTTCGCGACCCTGTCGCTGCGGCTCATCGAACCGGTTTTGATCTCTCCCGTTTCAAGCGCAACCACCAAATCCGCGATGAACGTGTCTTCGGTCTCTCCTGATCTGTGCGAAACGACGGCAGTGTATCCGTTTCTCTTGGCCATATCTATGGCTTCGAAGGTTTCCGTGATCGTGCCGATCTGATTCACCTTGATCAGAATCGAATTAGCCGTTTTCTTCTCTATTCCCATCTTGAGCCTTTCGGTGTTCGTGACGAAAAGATCGTCACCGACAAGCTGGACTTTGTCGCCGATTTCATCGGTGAGCATCTTCCAGCCCTCCCAATCGTCCTCGGCCATGCCGTCCTCGATGGATATTATCGGATATTTCTTGCACCAATCAGCCCAAAGCTTCACCATCTCCTCGCTTGTCTTTTCCTCGCCGGTCGTCCATTTGAGCTTGTATTTCTTGGTCTTTTCGTCATACAGCTCCGACGAAGCGGGGTCGAGGGCTATCATGAAGTCCTTGTCCAATCCTGTTTTGTAGCCTGCTTTCTTTATGGCCTCGAGAATGACCTCTACGGCTTCTTCGTTGCTTTGCAGGTCGGGTGCGAATCCGCCTTCATCGCCGACGCCCGTATTGTATCCCTTCTTCTTGAGGACGTCCTTGAGCGCATGGAAAACCTCAGCGACCATTCTGACCGCTTCCTTCATCGAAGATGCGCCTACGGGCATGATCATGAATTCCTGGAAATCGACTTTGTTGTCGGAATGGGCTCCTCCGTTCAGGATGTTCGCCATCGGAACGGGCAGGACATTGTGATGATATGCGCCCAAATATTTGTAGAGCGGGATTCCGAGGTGATCGGCCGCTGCTCTGGCGACTGCCATGGATACGGCAAGAATGGCGTTTGCGCCGAGTTTGGATTTGTTCGGCGTTCCATCAAGGGCTATCATGGCCCTGTCTATTGCGATCTGATCGAGCGCATCCATGCCTTCCAGCTCTTCGGCGATGATCTTGTTCACGTTCTCGACTGCTTTCGTGACGCCTTTTCCGCCGAATCTCTTCTTGTCTCCGTCCCTGAGCTCGCAGGCTTCGTGAACGCCCGTGGATGCTCCGGAGGGAACTGCGGCCCTTCCGAACGACCCATCTGCGAGATAGACGTCCGCTTCAACGGTCGGATTGCCTCGGGAATCAAGTATTTCCCTTGCGACTATCGAATCAATAATGCTCATTTGCTTCTCCTTGTGAAGGGCTTTTTCGTATACCTTGCATCAGCAAGGCGAGCAGTTCTTAAAAGCCCGCATGTGCGCAACCGCCCGAAACGCAATGTTTATTATAATGTGTTTAAATGGTTTTTTGCAAAAATAGATGAAATCGGTTAGCATAACATCGGAGGTGTTCTTATGAGCAAATACAAGGGAACGCAGACTGAAAAGAATTTGCAAGCGGCTTTCGCCGGCGAGAGCCAGGCGCGCAACAAATACACGTATTTCGCATCGGTGGCGAAAAAAGAGGGTCTTGAACAGATTTCCAATATCTTTTTGAAAACCGCCGACAACGAGAAAGAGCATGCGAAGATGTGGTTCAAGGAACTCGAAGGCATCGGAAATACCAAAGCCAATTTGGAAGCCGCTGCGCAAGGAGAGAATTTCGAGTGGACGGACATGTACGAGGGTTTTGCGAAAACGGCCGAAGAGGAAGGATTCAAGGAGCTTGCCGCTAAGTTCAGATTGGTCGCCGCCATCGAGAAGAGGCATGAGGAGCGTTACAGAAAGCTGATGAAGAATCTTGAGAACGACGAGGTTTTCAAGAGGAGCGATGTTAAGATCTGGGAATGCCGCAATTGCGGTCATATAGTGGTCGGAACCAAAGCTCCGGAAATCTGTCCTGTGTGCGCCCATCCGCAGGCGTATTTCGAGATATCCGCCGAAAACTATTGATGGGCGCTTCTAAAAACCTCAGATTTTGAATATGCCCGATATGCCCGCTCGCATCGAATGATTCTAAGGACTGAAAAGCTCATACCGTTTTTCGTATCGCTATCGCACGATTCGAACGGCAAGGCAGTGCTTTACGACGGTTCTCTCGATGGCGAAAAGGTCGAAGTTGTCATAACCGAAAGCAAAAAGGATTTTTGCAAAGCCGAAATCGATCGCATCCTGGAAGCGTCATCCGATAGGGTAGAACCCATATGCCCTCATTTCGGGATATGCGGAGGATGCGACCTTCTTTATATGACGCGCAAGCGGGAATGCGAGGAAAAGGAAAAGGCGTTCAGAGGTTTTTTCGCGGAATTTCCGGAAGTTCGCTTCCTGCCGCCCGTTTTTCCGGATAGGGAGAGGTCAAGGATAAGGGCTGCGTTTTGCAGGAACGGCAAAGCGAAGGGCTTCTTCCAAAAGGCGAGTCACGATGTGGTGAACATAGGATGCTGTCCTCTTCTCGATCCTGCGTTGAATGCGATTCTGGCGGACTTGCCTGAAAGCGGTAAAGTCGTGTCGGACGATTTTCTGGCGTCCGATGCGATTGACGTCGCCGGCTTCAGGTATCATGTCGGAAATGATGTGTTTTTTCAATCGAACGCGGAAAGCGCCGCGGCGCTCTTGGAGTTTGTGGTGAGAAGCGCGGGCGATGCCGCGCATGTTCTGGATATCTATGCCGGCGTGGGCTTTTTTTCGAAAGCGCTGGAATGCAAGGGCAGGACTGTGGTGGCCGTAGAGGAGAATCCAAAATGTCTTCGCTATGCCAGGAAAAATTTGAAATCCGCTGCCTATCACAATGTCAAAGCGGAGGATGCCGGCTACCTTTTGAGGAATTCGAATCCTGGTTTTGCCGTCATAGACCCTCCGAGGGCTGGCATGACCGATAAGGCTTTTGAAGTTGTCAGCCGATTGAAGCCTGCGAGAATCGTCTATGTTTCATGCGCTATCGACAAGTCCATAAGGGACATAAGGCGTTTTGCGGATTGCGGCTATCGCGTTTCAGAGGCTCAGCTGTTCGACATGGCTCCGGCCACCAGGCATATTGAAACCGCATGCTTGCTCGAAAGACTTTGATATTTGGCTGGTTTGTATTATAATCATAGCGTTGCGATTTGTGTGGTTTGATTCCTGATTCGGGCGTTTTTCTTGTGCTGCCTGCTTTTGTCGGAGGTTTGATGAAAAGGATTTGTCTGGCCGTTTGCGCCATAATGCTTCTGTTTTGTGTTTTCTCGTGCAGAAATGATGCCGAATACGACCCTTATGTCAAGTTCATAGTAAATCATCTGGTGAAGGACGAGGATTCAAGCAGCGATGAGGTTGCCTATAGGATTGTTCAAAACTCGTATAGGGTGCTTAGGGGGCATACCCTTGAGGGCGATCTGGCGCACGGCATACGCAAGAGCTTCGATCTTGACGGATATGCGGTCATCAAATATTTTTCAGTTCAGCCGAAATACGCTTCGTTCAAGCCGGACAAGGATTATGTGAAACCGGATGCGATGCCGGATGAGAGCCTGATGCAATCTCAAATCACTGATTTGGAGCACGAGCTTTTTTTCGAGGATGTCGAAGTCTATGCCTATTACGTCAAGTCAGCGAAAACCAAATTGACGTTCAACATAAAATGCCTTGATTTCGAAGGCGTCGAATACGGAGGCGTTCCTAATGTCGAGGAAATCGCAGTGGAGTTCGAGCAGGGCGACGAATTGGACGTTTCGCTTTTGGAAGCGCGAATACGCGATGCGGTCGGTGCGAAAAAATCCATGGATGGCGGGAAAATAAGGTTCGCCGATTATTCTGCTCATCTGTATGGGATTCCCGAAGGGGCGTCAGGCGATTGGTATGATGCGGATGTTGCATCTGAGCCTGCCAACTTAGGCGAAATCGTGAGAAGTTTGAGCGGAGATGTCGCGTCGCAGAATATGTGCGTAGGCTATGAGTGGAAAAAAACGAAATACTCCATTTTGATGAAGGTTCAAGGATTGTGTTTCGAGCAAGGAAGGCTGAATGCTTTCGATGCCGGTTCGATTCGCGTTGATTACGATGTATTGGTGGACGACGAAAGCAGAAAGGCGCTTTCGGGATATATTCGCTCCGAATTCAGCGATAACCGCAAATTCGACATTTCCCTGCCGAATGAATCTCCGATTACGGTGAACGCAAACCAATACTCCAAGCTTGTCGTTCGCCCTGAACTTTTATACGCTCCCAAGTCTACTGAGCACAACAAGCAATACGGTAACACCGATCTCCCTCCTGCGGATTCCGTCGATGGCAATCATTACTATTACACCGATGGCCAGCCGTTTTCATGGCAATACGTGTTTGACGCCGCATCGGATTTGTCCGGACGGGCCGATAAGCTGGTGAAGGCGGTGGATAATCAAAACAACGTGAATGCCTCCGCATTCGATGTCTGGACAGTGAACTCGGTTATCGCAAGAGATGGCATAGCCACCGAGCCGCATCTTTTCCTGATTTATCAGCTTAGCGAATAAGAGGCGGAGGCTGCCCTGAAATTCTTTTCTTCGCGCTGGCTTGACTTTCCGAACCATCATACCCATCTCGGAAATCGGAAATA
>DMKZ01000161.1 GCA_003454065.1 Spirochaetaceae bacterium | reverse complement strand
AGGAAGGAGTTTTGAAAAAACCTCTGTATTATATCGTATCCGACATAATATGTCAAAGTTTTGAACTGAAACCAATAAGGACTCTGCGCTTGATTGAACTATAGAATGGACTTACTCAAGTGAAGTCGAACGGATCGACATCAAAATCGACTTTCACATTGGATTTGTACTCAATCCTGCCTTTCAGCAAATTGAAAACTTCGACAATGGCATTTGCGGATCCGCTCTTCAAAAGAAATTGCATCCTGTATCTTCCCGCTTCCTTGCAAACGGGACACGGACCTTCCTGCACTATTGCTATTTTATATCTTGCCGCCTTAGAGGCATCGGCGACAAGCTTATGAAGCAGAAAAGATATTTCACCGAAAAACTTCTTCAGCGCAACCTCATCCTCGCTTCTAATTACAATCCGCCCCATTCTGCTGAAGGGAGGAAGCATGAAGGCTTTCCTGATTGACATCTCGGTCTCATAGAGCATATCGAACTGCCCGCTCTCAATATATTTGATTATTTCGCAAGCGCTGCCGTCCGTCTGGATCAGAACCTTGCTGTCCTTTGAGAAGCGTCCGGAACGGCCGGCTACTTGAACGAGCAATGAGAAAAGCCTTTCATCCTGCCTGAAATCTGCGCTCATATTGTTCTGCGATGCGTTTATTATGCCCACGAGCCTCAGATTCCTGAAATTAAATCCTTTCGAAACCATCTGAGTTCCGACGAGAATATTGATTTTACCTGACTCGAAATCGCGAATGATCCTTTCGCTCTCTCCTTTTCTGGAAGTGGAATCGGCATCCATCCTGACAATGCTTGAAAACGGAAACAAGTTCTTCAAGACCCTTTCGACATATTCCGTACCATATCCGGAATAAAGCTCGTTGGAATTGCCGCATTGAGGACATCTGACAAAATAGGGAATCTCCCTCTTGCATCTATGGCATACGAACGTATTCCGGCTTCTATGATAAGTCATGCTTACGGAGCAATCAGGACAAATCATCTCGAATCCGCAAGTCTGGCATTTGTAATGATACAGATAGCCTCGCCTGTTCAGAAAGAGGATGACCCCTCTGTTATTATCCAATTCGTTGCGCATCAATTCAAGCAATTCATCCGAAATCACGTCATCCGCATTCTTACGAAGGACCGTGACTATGTCAGGCATTCCGGAATCGCTTATCCTTCTGGAAAGGACGAGCTGCTCCACTTTTCCATCATTAATCGCCTTCATGCATTCCAAAGACGGCGTCGCGCTTGCAAATACTAGAGTCGATCGATTCGTCTGAGCGCGTTTCTGAACCACTTGTCGAACATGAAAACGAGGCGAGTGCTCGCCTTTGTAGGATTGATCCTGCTCTTCATCCACTATTATCATCTTCAAATCGCGCAAAGGCGAAAACGCCGAAGAGCGGGTTCCCAAGACCATTTTCACCTCGCCGGCCTTGCATCTCTCGAAAATGTCCGTTCTCATTTTTTGCGTGACATTCGAGTGCACGACAGCCATTTCGTCGTCCGAAAACAATTCCGATGCCGTTTTCCTAAGTTGATTCGTAAGGGCGATTTCAGGCACGAGATACAAGACTGAATGACCTTCATCGACAGCCTTTCTCGCAGCCCTCATAAGAACTTCGGTCTTTCCCGACCCCGTCACTCCACGCAAATACAACATTCTGAAATCTTCAGCCGCAACGCATTCCGCTATTTTGTCGAAAGCCTTTTGCTGCTCGTCATTGAATGTTATTTCCGCATTTGTCTTGGTCTTGTTGCCGCCGCAAGGTCCTTGCGAGGACAAACCTCTATCCTTTTCAGAACGTGTTTTGGGCTTTTTCCTGTATCTGTCGTGCGTGCTGGGAAGAATGAGCGAAAGGCTCTCGCTCATAGATGAAACGTAGAATTCGCTAATCCATTTTCCGAGCGAAAGAAGCTCCTCGCTCAGCAGGGGCTTATCATCGATTACCCTCAATACCGAAGCAAGCCTAATGCCTTCCGGAGCATCAGCATCATCAGCCGAAGATATGACAACGCCGTATTTCCTCTGCCTTGAGAAAGGCACCTCCACTCTGCACCCGACAAGATCCCTTCCGCAAAGATCGGGCGGTACCGAATAAGTATAGTCGCATCTGACATTATACGGCAGATCGAGTATGACTACCTGAACAATCACGAAACCAAAAAAGACAAGGATCTGCCGGGTTTCAAACTATTATTCCGGATTAAATCAGCGGAAGCCTATTTCATGGCATCCGCTGAGAAGGAATAAGGGAGTATTTCGCAAAAGGCATGGCATTCCGTTTTGCTCAAATCGCAATTCCCAACGAACACTTTGGCATCGCCATCAGCGAATTCCCCGATTGTCTGCCTGCATATTCCGCAAGGCTCGAATACGTTGCCCGTGCTGTTCACCACATAAATCGCAGCGATTCTGAAATCAGAACCTTCTGCGGTGATCGCATTGGCTATGGCGCTTCGCTCGGCGCATATCCCGCATGGATAGCTGGAGTTCTCGATATTGACTCCTTTGTATTGTTTGCCGGTCTTGGCTGAAACAGCGATGCACGACACCTTGCACTTGGAATACGTCGAATAGGAGTTTTCCAGATTCGACAGCGCTTCCTTGAGAATAGCCAAATCCGAGGACGATATGTTCTTTCCCATAATCGAATCAGCTCGGATATTTGAATGCGACGCTTTCGCCTTCGCTTATGAGCTTTCCATCTCCTGGTATGCCGAGATAGAACCCGT
>DMKZ01000033.1 GCA_003454065.1 Spirochaetaceae bacterium | reverse complement strand
GACCGATGCAAGCACGCTACCGAGCCCGATGCTATCCGCACCTGCTTCAAGCATCCGCTCGGTATCCAGACTCGAGGACACACCGCCCATCCCCAGAATTATAGGCTCGTCGCCAATCGCATCGCGCACCTTTCTGATGCAGGAAAGCGCTGTCTGTTTCACTTGAGCGCCCGACATCCCGCCCTTTCCGCCTTCGCATCTGTTGAAAATCGCTTCGCCGCTCGATGCGTCATTGTATTCGTAAGGACCCATCGTGTTGACAAGCGCAACCCCATCCGCTCCGCCAGCGATAACAGCCTTTGCTACGGCCGCAATATCCTTCGCATTAGGCGTCAATTTCGGAATTATAAGAAAATCACGTTGCTTAAAGCTTTCGCAAATCCGTTTCGCATATTCGCCTGCAATGTTCGAATCCATGCCTATGCTTGCGCCGAATCCCGAACCGGCATGAGGACACGAGAAATTCAATTCGACAATATCCGCCAGCCCATCCACCCTTTCGATCGCCCCGATAAAATCCTCAATCGAATTTGCGGCAAGGCTGACATTCAAAATAAATTTCGGATTTTCCGCTCTGATTCTCTTCAGATCGGGAAGAACAGCATCGAGGCCTGGATTTCTGAGACCTACGAAGTTTCCGTAAGTGCCTTCAGACGGCGAACAGATCACAGGTTCGCGATGCCCTGAAGTCGCTTTGAGCTGATAGCTTTTCGTCGTAATGATGTCGCAAGACGGAACATGCTCGGCGAAATGCCTGATCATGCCCGGCTCAGTTGTCAGAATCCCAGACACAGATGACAGAACCATATTCTTCTTTCGGTGATTCAACCTCAGCGAATCAAGCGCTTTTTGTTTCAAATCGCAGTCTCCTCAATCAAATTGCTTATGTTGGTTGTGCATTGCTCCAGCCAATCGGAAGGCGCAGGACCTTTCTTCCAGGGATGAGTCAAGGCGCTCGAACTGTTTATGCGCGCAAGATACAGCGGATAGCCGACCTTCTTCAATATTTTCATGACATCCTTGGCGCTTCCGCCCTGGCTTCCGACGCCGGGTATAAGCATTGGAATCCGATGAGGCGCGAACAATTCGGCTATATTCTCGAATTCACGCAAATTGGTCGCGCCCACGACAGCGCCGAACCCTTCGAAGTCCCGATTCCATTCGATGATCTGACGAGCAATATGCATATACAGCTCCTCGCCGTTCTCCAAACGCAAATTCTGAATAACGGCCGCACCCGGATTCGATGTCCTGCAAAGCACATAGGCACCTTTGCCCTTGACGGCGAACGGCATCACGGAATCCGTCCCCATGTATGGCGAAACGGTAACCGCATCCGCCGAATACTTATCAAAGGCTTCGGCGGCATAATTCGCGCTGCTTTTGGCGATGTCTCCGCGCTTGGAATCCAGAATCACGGGAATGTCATCGAAATCATAGTCAAACAACGACAGCGTTTCCTTCAGCATAGCCTCGCCGAACAGCGAAAAGTTGCATTGGGATGTAGGAAATTCCAAGGCGACATAATACCCAACATTCGGCTTGAAAGCAGCAGGCCGCAATCCTTCGGTTCGCATTCTGTTCAAAAGAGCCTTGAAATGCCTTTCAACCGCGCCCATATTCGTTTGCGTCTCCGGCCACCTGAAAAGGCATTCGCCGATAGGGTCGAGTCCCATGCACGCTATGTTTCCCGTCTTTTCGGCGCTTTTCTTCAATAAGTCAAGATATGTTCCCATTTCTCCCCCATAATTCGGAATCCCTGGCGAATTAGCAAGCCATAGTAGCAACGCCGCGGATTTCCGCGGCATGAATGAACAAAGCCCCGCAATCCTTCATAATGGCGTCAGGCAAAATCACTATCAGGGAGGGAATGCGGGGTGCAATCATATTAGCATTTTCGAAAGAGAATGTATATATAAGGGTGTCTTGCAAGGTTTGAGCTGTGCCGGAATCGCCATTAACCCGAAAAGGAGCGAACCGACAATCTCAAGGGAATCAGACGGGAATTCGGAGAATGAAAACTATTCTCCGACCAATGCAGATGACAAATGCAGACTACGACGCAAAAATCGCAAAACGGACAAGAAGAGGCATGAAAAAGGTAAGAACTACGGGATTTTCGGAGGCTGGAAGCCTTCGGAAGCGCCCTTAATTTTCAATCCCTCCCCAATCTTGCCAGCCAACATATTCTATCCCTTCTAACGGAATGCTGAAATCCCCAAGATAAAATACCTTGCCTTTTAGATTAGGATTATTAGCAAGCGCAAGATATTTTCTAAGATGCGATGAAAGTTTCTTATCACTCATAGAGTTGCTCTTAACCTCGATGGCAAAAGGCGCATCCCATGATGCAATGATATCAACTTCAAGCCCATTCTTGTCTCTGAAAAATGACAAATCAGGCTTTAGCGAATTATTATGCCTGTGCTTCAAAAGTTCGATAACAGCCATTGTCTCAACAATCGCGCCTTTATAAGGGCTTAGCATCAAATCTTCACGTGCCTTTATGCGGAGGAGATGGCACAAAAGCCCCGTGTCAGTAAAATATAGCTTTGGCGTCTTGACAAGGCTTTTGCCGAGATTATTCAAGTCTGGCTCCAAAAACGTGATAATAAAAGAATTTTCCAAAATGCTCATCCAGCTTTTTATTGTCACGCTACTAATGCCCAAATCATTGGATATCGCATCATAATTAACCAGCTTGCCACTATAAGTTGCGCACAATGTCATAAATTTTCGAAACAACGAGATATTGGAGTTGTTGATGTTTTCTCTAACATCCAAATCCAGATACGTATCAATATAATTCGAAAACCAATCAAATGGCTTGAAATTCTTTCTATCATCGTATAAGGGAGGATAGAAGCCGTTGAAAACATAATGGTAAGGGTCTTTCTCTAAAGCTGTGTTATTCTTTATTTCAGAAAGCGAAAACGGCAGCAATTTTATAAGCCCTATCCTGCCTGCAAGACTATCAGTGATGTTCTCCTTGAGCCTGAAGCCGCTCGAACCCGTCAAAACATATTTGCCTGGCTCTGCATTGCCCGAATCCACATCCATTTTTATAGCATCAAAAATCTCGGGAACCTTTTGCGCCTCATCAATTATGACTCCATCCGGGAAAGCCGGTTTATTGCACTGATTGCATCTCTTGAAAACATGCGATAATTATAAACATGCTGTTTTTAAAAAATCAAATTTTAGGAAATTCTAAAGTTTCATACTAGTAAAATCCAAAGTTTTATATTAGTAAATTCTAAAGTCTTAAGGGAGATTCTAAAAACCTGCCGCATAGAGAGCGCCTGTGGATTTCGGAGGCGGAAAA
>DMKZ01000137.1 GCA_003454065.1 Spirochaetaceae bacterium | reverse complement strand
TTCCCCGAGCCCGCTTTCCCCGAGCCCGCTTTCCCCGAGCTCGCCTTTGCCGAGCTCGCCTTTGCCGGAAATCTCCCCATTGGGAGATTCTTCCAAATCACCTTTCTCGAAATCATCATATCCTTGCCCGGCCGCATATTGCGCATCCGCAACGGGGGTCATGTTATCAGTGGTCTTCGTTGAGTTGTCAAGCCTTTGAGCGACAACGGTAACGGAAGAAACAAGCTCCCCTGCTTCCCCCGAAAGCAACCCTTCGTGCCTCACAGCGACGACCACGAATGTCTGCTTGCTGCCGTTGATCTTGTATTCGAAAACATCGCCGGGTGTCGGGGCAACGATAAAGTGCTCGACATCGGTAACCTTGCTGGCATCGTGGCGGATAGCAACAGGATCCACCTTGAGAACGAGAGTCGTTCTTGACAGAGCGGCCGTCCGAAGCATCCTATTCGCTATTTCTTCGGCGCCATCCAGAGCCCCCGGATACAGCCTCTCATCTTCGTTCGATTCCTTGAAATCATAGCATGGGACATAGATTTCGAGCCGCGATTTCTTGATCAAATCACTCTTCAAATCGGATGAACCCTCGAATTTCTTGCTTGCCATGGCCAAGGAGCCATCCACAATCTCAGGCTTGTCATCTCCGCCCTCGTCGTTTTTACCGTCGCTCGGCATGAACGCTTTCGATTCCTTGCAATAATCGTCGCCGCAAACGGTGCATTCGCCATAGACCCTGCTCTCATCTATGCGATACGAAGCGACATGGACGCGACCTTCTCCGATAAAATCATCCGGATACTCGAACTTTGATTCATACGAATCCGTGCCATAGATGAAACTGAATGTCCGATTCACATCATCGACATAGAAATAGCCGCCGTTAAGGCGCGCCAGATGCATGAAGTAATCGAAAAAGGAACTCTTAACCACCATGTTCGGCCTATATGCGATTTTAGCCGCTTTGCTGTCCTCGCTTTTCAAATCGAATGTAAACTTCCACATGCCATCTTCGCGGAAGTTGTAAACCGCCGGTCCGTTGCTTGTCGGATAGCTTCTGCCGATAATCTGATCCAAGGTCTCTTTGCTCGGAACGAACACTTTACCAGCTCTGACCTCCAAAAAAGACGATCCGTATGCCGTGAACGGCAAATACATATCATCACCCAAATCAAACAAGTAACTCTCTTCCGCACCGCTGGCATTCATGTCTTGCAAAAAGCCATCGAATACGACAATCTCCTCCTCATTCACGAGATCCACAGCGCTGACGGTAAGATATACATGCCTTTGGAAGTTCGAATTCATAGCCTCGAAAACAACCTTGGCGAAGCTGTAGGACATCAATGAGCCTCTATCGTCCGTGCCTATCTGATTCACGATCAAGCCCCTGCATTTCGAAGGAGCGTTCACCGAATGCTCTATCTCCAGCTCGAAAAAGGTGAAGCTATTCTCATCATAGTCGAGCCCGCCATCGATATTCGCCTTATCCCTGAACACTTTGATATTCGCCTTATCCCTGAACACTTTCATCAGGTTCACGATATCATTTCCGCTTTTAGCCCACAGCCGGCCTCTATACACAATCGCCATGTCCCCGATACCTCCCTCATCCTCCTCGAATCAGCCCGAAACGTAAAGCTCAGATGTATCAGAAGTCGCCGTAAGCGGCTTTAATGGCGCTTTCGGACGGAAGATCGAGATCGTCGCCCATAGCGACGTATTCGGAGAACAGAGCCCTCACAATGACCCTCAAAGGCGTTCCGTCATTGCTGAATTTGGTGAATTGCATCCTGAGATCCTCAAGAACGCACTCGAAATTCAGCGAACCCCACTTGAAAGTCAGAACAGGGTTGTCCGGATTGCCTCCGTCATCATAAGACACTTCCATGAACTTCTCAAGCATTCTTGTCTTCTCGGACACGTCCTCTCCGGTATCGGTGGTGTCGAAAAACAACTCCACCCTAAGCTGCCTGCGCCTGCCTGAATTGAAATGTATGTAGCTGGTGTTTTTACCCGCAGGAGCATCCTCCGAATAAATCGCTTGCTTTGTCAGCACATACTCGCTTGGGTTGAACATAACCTCAAGAACTTCTCCGGTTTTGGTATTAGTAATAAGCGCCTTAACCAATTTGACTTCTATACTGCTCATAATTCACCTCGATAAACATACGCTCGGAAATAGCACTCCGAAGCAAAATCACTTGTTAAAATATATCATCAAAGAAACTATCTATGTTTCCCGCGCTTTTCACTTTATCGCCAATCCCGCCTAAAGCCTCACCGGCCGCATTGCCGGCTTTCGACGTTGCCGAATTCATGGCGCCGCCTGCCACCTCATTGGCTTTCGACGTTGCCGAATTCATGGCGCCGCCTGCCAAACCGCTGGCTTTAGCCGAAAGGTCGCCTGTTACGCCGTTGAGGGCGCCTGTGGCCGCTCCGGTCACGCCACCGAGGGCGCCTGTGGCCGAAGCGCCGATGCTCCCTGCGCCAGGAATATTATCGAAGGAAATATCCATAAACGACGAATCGTCAATCATCGAGCCTGCGGGAACGGCATCGAAGGACATATCCAAAGTGGAATCGTTCAGCAGATCTTCTTCGAGAGGCAGATCGTCTTCGAGAGGCAGATCGCCCAGAAGAGAGTCTCCGAGCGATACATCATTTTCCGCTTCCTTATAAGCTCCGGAGAACTCGGTGAAAACGCACTTTGCCGCCACCCTGAGAGGATTTCCCTCGCTAGTGAATTTGGTGAAACGCATCGTGAGATCCTCAAGAACGCAAACGAATTTGAATGTGCCCCATTCAAATGACAATACCGGCTCCGCAGGATTGGAACCGGGCTGGGGGATCATGTCCATGAACTTCTCAAGCACCTTCGTCTGCTCCGACACATCTTCTCCGGTATCGGTGGTGTCGAAAAACAAAGTGACTTCCATCTGCCTTCTTCGAACGGATTTGAACTCGAGATGGGTCGTATTGCCGAAATAGGACTTATGCTCCGCATAATACGCTTCTCTGTTGATGACGTATTCGCTAGGGTTGAACGCCACCGTAAGGGACTTTCCCGTAGGAAGGCATGTAAGCACCGCCTTCTCCAATTTCACTATCCTGGCTTTTCCTGCGCCGAGAAAATCGCTCGCACCAGGCGTAACGGATGCAACCGTACTGGAAGCGACGCTTTTCAAACTGGCACCCGACGATGCCAAACTACTCAAACCGAAGCCCATCTTACCTGCTCCTCATTCCGTAAAAGCCAAATCAATACACGACCTGGAAGCTTCCAACGGCAAATTCTATGCTTTCAACCGCCACAGCGGCGGAATTCTTGGACTTCTTCCTGCTATTTGTGGGAAGAGACCACTTCACCGGCATGATGTCGTATATATCCCATTGCTTCAACGTTTCCTGACTTCCGAGACGCCTCATCGTCAATGACGCATGCCTCTTCTCCTGCTTGGAGCTCATCACCGTGCTCTGAAGCCAATCAAGCAAATCGTTGTCGTTGACCAGCACGCCTTTCGAAAGAATTATGTTGTCGTAATGAGTATCTCCATAGAACTTCTGAGTCGTGGTGTTTTCGCCGCCCTCCGAATATTCGAGAATATCCGTATGGACCGACAATCCGCTGCACTCTTCGAATTCAGCGCATAAAATGCCCTTGATCTCCATTCCGAAAACATAAGTCTCAGTTTCCTGACTGTATCCGACGCCGAATCCGCTTTTTCCTGCAAGACCGCCAGCCCCCATGACTGAGCCGGGAAGAACGGTAGTGCCCATGAGCGACTTCAATCCAGACGCTATTCCGACTATGCTCTTTCCGACAGAGAGGAGAGAAGACGCAGCGCCAGCCATGGCGGTGATGCTGCCCGCAACGCCGCTTACCGTGTTCATCAAGCCTCCGAGAGAGCCTGTTTTGAGAGAAGAGGTTACGCTATTCAGACCTCCAAGAACCCCTGACTTCATGCCGCTGATCTTGCTCGTCGCCGAGTTCTTCGCGCTCGCAAGAGTACTGCTAGCCTTGTTTTTCACCGCAGAAGCCGCACCCGCCGCTAAATTAGAAAACAATCCCATTTCATCCCCCTTTTCGCATTCGCCTGCAATTCCAAACGATTCTATTTGCTTTCATTCACACAATAAGTTAACCAAAAACAACCCAATAATCAAATTCGCACCGATTCGAACCTGGTAATCGCCAATTCCAGAATTTCGTGCGAATCAGTCGAGAACGACCGATTGGCCCCATTGCCGCCGACCGGCAGATTCCACCTGACAGGGACAGCCCCGTAAATATCCCATCTGGCCAAAGGAGCCATATTCGACATGTTCCTCATCACGAGCGAGCACGTCTTCCATGACGGACGGGCGTGCGCCGAAGCGGCAGTGGTCTGAAGCCATGCCAAGAGGACATCGTTCGCAGGCTCCACGCATTTCGACAGGATTATGTTGCCATACCTGACATTGCCATGGAATTGCAGCGTCCTCGTGTTCTCGCCGCCTTCGTTGCGTTCGAGAATCTCCGAAGTGACATCCAAGCCTTTGCAATCGTTGAAGGAAGCGCATTTGATGCCGTCTATTTCGAATGTGAAAACGAATGTCTGCGTTTTCTCGCTGCCGCCGGCTCTGTAATCGTTATCGCTCTTGTCGGGGTCCGAAAGCGCGGCGTCGTTCATTTTGTCCATCATTCTGGACATCCCCTCGGCGGCTGCGTCGTCCACAGGCTGCGTCATCGGATCGAATCCGTACATCCTTGCGTAATACTCTCTCGCCTCCGGCTTGTATATCCCCGTCTCGTGCTCCCTGTCGTGCAAATCGTCCTGCACCCTTTTCTCATAAGTCAATTCGCCGGAATACGCCTGCTGCTGCCTTTTATTCATATCCCTTTCGGCAAAAAGAGCGGTCACATGCAATTTGGCGTTGTTTTCGTAATCATATCTCCCTCCGCCATACGTCGCTTCGTATTGCTCGGCCTTCACATGCGCGTCATAGCCGTATTTCTCTATCTCCTTGCGGGTTGATCTTGCTACATACCTGTCAGTCGCATCGCCGAACCTACCCATAATGCACTCTCCTTTCGAATGAAAACGAACGACAGGGAAGGCAATCCCCATCATCGCCCTTCAATAAGTTAATAAATATAATCCCGAAAAGCAAACCGCAGAAGCCGATTCCAAGCGAAATTCGTCAAGGTTTCAGATTTATTATCGATTTGTCGTAAATCGCCAAGGGCTCGAATCCCAGGAATTGAAGAATCGTGGCGGCGCACGATGATATGCCCAACCCCTCGTTCAGCTTCCTGTCGTATTCGCCCGCATATAACGGATCGAATATCACGAAAGGCACGGGATTGAGCGAGTGGCTTGTCTTAGGAATCGCCGCGCCGTTCGCATCGGTTTTCGCCTTTCCGCTTTTATCGTGCTCTATCATATCGTCGCTATTGCCATGGTCCGCCGTGACTATCAGGACTCCGCCGACCTCATCGACCGCCTTTCTTATCCTCTCCAATTGCAAATCCATCGCTTCGAGAGAGCATTCCACCGCCTGGAAGTTTCCGGTGTGTCCGACCATGTCCCCATTCGGAAAATTCAGCTTCACGAACTTGTAGTCGCCGTTATGAAGCTTGTCGATCACATAGTCCGCTATTTCGGCGCATTTCATCCATGGCCTTTCCTGAAACGGAACGTTATCGGATTTGATCTCGACATAATCCTCCAGCTGCGCGGAGAACTTGCCGGATCTGTTTCCATTGAAGAAATAGGTCACATGCCCGTATTTCTGCGTTTCGGAAATCGAAAGCTGACGCACTCCGGCCTTGCAAAGAGCTTCCGGAAACGTCCGGGTGATAAGCGGCGGATTGACCAGGAAGCGATGCGGTATATGCAAATCGCCGTCGGCTTCCATCATTCCTGCGAACATGACCTTGGGAAAACGCACTCTGTCGAATTCCTTGAAATCCTCTTCCTCGAAAGCGCGGGAAATCTCTATCGCCCTATCGCCTCTGAAGTTGAACAGGATGACGCTGTCGCCGTCGTTTATGGTTCCGCACGGCTTGCCGTCGCTTGCGAGAACGACGAAGGGATCGAGATATTGGTCTATGGGATTGGTCTCCTTGCGATACGTCTCGATGGCCTCGCTAGCGCTTTTGAAGCCGCGCGCCTCGCCAAGAACATGGGTTTTCCAACCCAGGCTGACCATGTTCCAATCCGCATTATACCTGTCCATCGTTATCTTCATCCTGCCGCCGCCGGAGGCTATGGCTATGTCGAAGTCCTTGCACGACTTCTCCTTGATGTATCTCTCAAGCGGCAGAATGTAATCAAGAGCGCTTCTTTCGCCCACGTCCCTGCCGTCCAAAAGCGCATGAATCCGAACCCTTTTGATTCCGATTTCAGCCGCCTTGTCCAGCATCCTATACAAATGCGCTATGTTCGAATGAACGTTGCCATCGCTTATGAGTCCGATAAAATGCAATGTGGAGTTGTTTTTCCTCACGTTGCTGCAAAGGAGATCCCATGTCTTGCCATTGAACATGCCACCTCCCTCGATCGCCTGATCGACCAGCTTTGCGCCCTGCGCGAACACGCGGCCCGCGCCGAAGGCATTATGGCCGACTTCGCTATTGCCCATATCGGCATCCGAAGGAAGCCCCACAGCCGTTCCATGCGCCTTGAGCATAGTCGTCGGGCATGTCTTCATCAGCGACTTCAGGCATTTCATGTCCGCGGCGGCCACCGCATCGCCATCCGCATATTTTCCGATGCCAACCCCATCCATGATGCAGAACACCACCGGGCCCGGCCTTCTTATCTTGTTCGAAACTTTAAGCTCTTCCATATATCACTCCCATTTTCTTTTCGCCATAAATTAAAGTTTTTTTCGGAGGTTTTTTCAAAATTGGTTTCAAAACGATGCGAAGTCTATTCCGGCGTAGGACGTTTTCCGAGGCTTTGCGGTCGGCTTTGCGGCCGGAAAGGCGACCGGCATATTCGGATTCTGAGGTTTTCAGAAGCGCACTGCAATAAAAAAAGGCTGCTCGCCGAAAGCAAGCAGCCCAATCGGTACGCCTTGGCGAACTCATTGTCCAAGACAACCACAGCACCTATCAAATTATTTCATCGTAAAGCTCTTCCGCGGATTTGCTGATAGAATCGGGCTTCAAATCCTCATCACCATCGCTAAGACCAATAGAACTCTCTCCCATATAAGAATCTTCCGAAATCAGATCCTCATCAAGAAGAGATGCGGGATCCAAATAGTCGCTATAACACTTGTACAAATGAGCTTTCGGCTTACGATCAAACACAGGATCCTTCGCTTCCTTCAATCTCTCCTTAGCTTTTTTCTTGCGATCCTGTGCATCTTTCACGGCATTATCACGCGCCTTATTATGATTATTCACATCGAGATCATCGCCCCATGTGATAAGCGAAAAACTTCCGATCTTGCCTTTTTCCTTCTTCGCAAACATATCAGCATAGTCCTGTCTCTTCTCGTTTTGGGCATACACACGATGCTTAGCAAACCATTTCCTTACCGTAGTTCTCCAATCCAGAACAATCGGCAGGGCGTTCAAATCGAAGATCCATGGGCACTCGCCGTCGTACATCCGCCTGTAACGATCGAAATAATATACGGTCGAGTCGTAACAAGGAACATCATACGCCCAATCGGGATAGCAGTCGAACCGCCAATCCGATTTGGCTATCGTCTTTTCGGTATGCTCATCCAGGTGACCCAAGCACGAATGTATGTAGTCGAGCACTTCAATGCCGGTATAACCATCCGCTTTGGCAGCCCGACGCGTGGTAGGATATTTGTCAGCATCAGTAGCGTGCGCTTTCATCCAATAGCGCACCTCCTGAACATTGGAATCGCCGGTGACGCCGAAGAAGATGCGGCACGGGTAGGAGCAAAACGCACGATCAATGCGTCCGTCACTCTTCGCAGTCGGATTGAATAAAGCTGATTTGCCGTATTTCAATACCGGCTTGAAAATGAAATAGGAACCGAACATGCCGCCGCCTATATCATAAGCCGCATCGTAAATATCGGACATCATTACGTCTTTTCTCGGAAATTTCCTATAGTCCACGTCGCCTCCATCATTGCAAGAGGATTCGAACACGCCGATCGTTTTGGCCAAAGGTCCGTTCAACGCATTTTCCGCTCCATACGCTTTATCGCGCCCTTTATCGTCGCGATTAACGGGCTTGCCAAGATACTCGCCAAGTCTCCCTGGGTCGGCCCCTGTCTTTTTCACCGCCCTGTTCTTCAAATTGAAGAGACTCTGAAACCAATTCTGCTCATCCATCTTATCCGTCAAAAACTCGATATTGATACGATGCGTCAATATCCACCTCCGGAATTGCAATTTGGTTATATCCTTATCCTTCGACGCTCCGATATCATCGCCTTCAACCATAGGATCTCCATTCATTGCGGCTCTGACTCGCACGCGGAGAAACTTGTCTGGCGGATAATCGTCGTACATTCCGGTTCCGAATATGTTCTGCTCATCTTCTTGGAACTCTCCCGTAAATTTTTCTCCCGAATCAAACGGCATGCCGAAGCCCGCATCATAGATGCGTTCTCCAGTCACATACCGTCTGCGAAACAGAACATATCTGTCATCTATATCCTGCACGTATCCTTTTCCTATAAACTTGTCAGGATTGATCGCATTGCCCGAAAATGTCGTATGCATCTTCTCCTGACCCCAATCGGCTATTTCCCCATCGTCGAACCATGTGGTGTTAATCGCCTTTGAGAACGCGCCGTATTTGTGTTTGACCTTCTCGGCCGCGGCATTCATTATCTTCTGCTCTTTCTTGGCCTTCTTATTCTCGTCCGTCATTACCTCCGTTCTGTCGGCTCCCTTACCTACGGTTCTGGATTTCTTGAAATCGTTTTCCCATTCCACACGGCCTACTGTCGGCGTGTAACGCTCATCCCATTCCTTTTGTATGTATTGATCTTCTATAACGGGTTTGAAATCCTTATTCCAGCCTCTGCGCCACACATCGGGGGTTATGTTCGCAGGCCTGATGGCGTAGGTCTCGTATTCATAGAAACGTCTGACAAGCACAGTTTTCAAATCACTGCTCTCATTATTCGGATCGCGCACTTTCACTTTATGATCGATGAAGTAATCGGTATACTTCAAGCGACCCTTTATCAGCATAGGACCCTTTTCGGCCTGCTTGTCTTCTTCCGGGGACGTACCGAAATAATCTACGGCTTTGTTGAGCGTCGGATCGATTATGTAACGCTTATAACTGCCTGCCTCGCTCCTGATAGCTGCAGCCCTTCTTCTGCAGCTCTTAGCCAGAAAGATAGTCGAACCGCCGCCGCCATTGTATGTGGCAACAACCGAAAATGCAAATTCATGTATCTTCTTCGCTGCTGTCGTTCCGGTTCCTCCCGAGTTCGCAGCCGTGGATCCGAAGTTATCGGGAATGCTCTCCCAATTCTTGAATGCCGGGCGCGTATCGGACGTGCGATATAGGGAATGCCCCGGGGCATTGCCCGCATCCTGATTCAGCGGAGCTACTGCTGCTCCAGGCGGAATCGCTCCTCCTCCTCCTATTCCTGCCATATTACCTCCTTAAAATCTTCGCATGACGCAAGGCAACCTATGCATTGTCACGGTTATACTCCCCAACATCATCGCCACCAGGAAAACAGATATTCTCGAATACATCGTCATCTTTCTGCCAATCGACAATACGCGGCACAGGAGGAGGAGGCGGCGGAATGGTTCCTTTATTGTCCTTCCTCTCTTTCTTGCCTTCCTTGCCACTGCCATTCGGCTGCTTGACCACCATCTCGTCTCTACTGAACTCCTCGCCGATTTTGAAGTTGAAATTATTAACGTTCCCATTCCATTCCTTAATCATATCAGATTCGGCATTCTCACGATACACGCTCGGCACCCACGTCACGAAGTTCGTCCTGTTCTTGAAATTCTCATCCGTATCCTTCAAGTAAAGGAAAGCCTCTTTTTCATTCGACTGCTCTTTTATGAGCATTTTTTTGTATCGTCCGGCATCGCTAGTGCATGGCATCATCTTCCACACTTTGTTGAAATATGGACTATTCGCATTGCCTGCGCCCGCATTGACGGCGAATCGCGACTGCTTGTCGTATATGTCATGAGTGAGAATCGGGAACTTCTTGTCTATGATGTACTCTCTCGTCTCCCTCTTCAAATAAGCCTTGTCATGGCCATTATCCGCATCGATATCCGTAAGCCCCCTGCACATCATGATCAAGGGCAGATATCTGACCACGCTATATCTCACATACACATGCACCTCGTCCTGCTTATCAGCGGCCGAAGCATCCCCGATGAGATCGGAGCCCTTCATCTTGACAATGCCATCATCCTTCAACCGGTTCTTGTCCTTCTCGTTTGCCGGAGCATCATCGGCATGATTGTTCACAGCAAAATTGAAATTGGCAAAACACGCCCCGTACATATTGTCATGACCGGCTTCATTCGGATTGTTTCGGGTGAATGACATATCTTCGGGTCCGCGTGCCGGCACTTCCTGGTTGCTGGTCGAATAAGGGAAGACCTCGAATTTGATTATCCCGGCCTCTCCCTTATGAAAATCGCCGGCCCCCGTAATCTTTACGGATTCTTTATCACTCGCCAACGTAGCGTCCATATCGACATAATACGGCGGATACGGAGCGCTTGCGTTCAATACGGAGCCGTTCAAATATTTTTTAACATCCTCATTATTCTTGAGAACCTCATCCCAACGAGTTCCGGCAGGTATTTTGATGGACGCGCTTTTATTGTTGTAATTCGGTTTGAAACGCTTATCCGCTTCGTCGGTGATGCCAGCAATGCCATCTTTCTGCGCCTTATCCGTGTACCTGAGGAACGGAGCGGCACCTCCGATGATGAAGCTATGGATAATCAAATCGATACTAGGTCCGACCCTGTCCGGATCATATTTGAACACCACCTTTCTTTTTATGATGATGTGCTTTGCGTGGTAATTCCAAAGATCCACATCGAATTTGACTTTGACATTCTTATCGCCCACATCTCTAAGCTGCTCGTCCGTAGGACGCGTCTTGTAATCTATTTCGACATCAGTCGGTTCCGTCAGCAATTCAGCCGTATCAACAACGAACTTGCTGCCTGCCTCCTTGATCGGATACAATGCGCGCTCCACCTCTTCGTCCGTAAGGGAAAGATCGAACTCCTGATCCGAAATGAGGTTGGTGCCGTCGGCTTTCATGCCCGCATAAAGCTTCACATCCTTGGTTATGCTTATAAGACTGTTCGCATTGCCGTTCACGTATTTGTTGATATAATCCATATCGTTTCTCAAAATGTTGATTTCGACCATAGTCGTGACCAAGCAATGCAAATGGGAATGGCTGTCGATAATCTCGTGGTCGAAGATCTTGGTCTCCGGCATATTGAGCTTAAGCGAATTCAAGTCGATCTCGGGCGGCTTCGCCGGATCTTCCTTGTTCATGTTTATCGCATCGGCTTTGAAATTAAGACCGCCTTTGCCTGTGAAGCTTATGCCGTCCTCTTTCGAATTGAATGTGCCTTTTTTCTTCGCTTGAAGTAGCGTCTTGCCTTCGGCGGTCGTTATCGAGAACTTCTTCTTGGCATACAATGTCACTTGATTGGCTGTCAAAGTGAAATTGTTCACCCTGACATCGATGTTGCTGTTCTTCGGATCAAGCATCATATAATATCTGCCTTGCTTGTCCTCGCCGTTGAATTTGCCGCTATCTACATCCTTTTCCTGAGGCGCCCTATATATGCCGTATATGCCTTTGAAATCATCTGCGATGACATTGGTGTTCGCTTTCGTCTTATAGTATGTGGTATTCGCTATCTTGTCTGCGAAGTTCTCATTCTTCGTCAGATCATCCAGGTTGTACTCTTCCTTGCCTTCTTCGCCGCCCGGCTTGTAGAAAATGGGGCTGAGCTTGGGCACCATGACATCGCGATTCCAGAAATTGCCCAAAACGACATGGCTGTAATTGCTGGAACGATTGCTGCGCATGGCGAGAACAACCACTACGCTGCCCACTTCAGGCAGGCTGTGAACTCCGTATCCGGGGAGCTCGTTGTTTTCATCCTTCTTATAGCTATGCACCCCTACGATGCTTGAAACGCACGGAACCCACATCTTGCCGGCATCCGAACCGATACCAGGACCCTTTTCGGTATAATCCGTAGTAAACGGAATCGCCTGGATTTCGATTTCGTTGATATGCTCCTTCTTATCCTTATCGCAGTTCTTAGTGACTACCGCATAATAGCAATATGCGTCATCGCCGAAAAACACATTATATGGTACGTAAGGCATTCCAATATCTCCTTTAGGGCAACTCGGAAAAAACACAACCGAGTAAAAGGCTAATTAAGTTTAATGCTTATTTTCGCAATTATCAAATTTCCGATATAAGGCGCATGAAAAGAGTACTCGGTGTCGCGAATGCTTCCGGAAAAGGATTTCCCTTCGTGAAATCAGGCTTCCAATCAATCGCTCCGTCATCTTTTTCCTGAATCCAGCCGCACTCGATTCCATGCGTTTCCAGCGCCCTTCCAGCCCTTTTGATTTCCGCAGCGGACACCTTGCGGCAAGGCGCATCCGCACATTTAGGGGAGGCACCATCAACATCCATGTATTGCGTCATAAGAGAAAACAGGCATTTGTCCTTATAGGCGGCGAAATCCTTGATTACTCCTATCGTGGATTCGATATGACCCGGAATCATGAGGTGTCTGACTATCACTTGCTTTCGATCGCCACCGGCATCAAGCAACCTCATAAGCTCCCCGAAGGAACGTCTTTCGGATTCCGGATAGGCCGCATTGGAGAAAAACTCGGCCGCCACCGTCCTGTCATGCGTCTTGGTGTCCCATAGCCATATATCGATAAACGGGAAAAGATCGCGGACGGAGTCTTCGCAAATCCAGCCCGAAGTGTTAAACACGAATTGCAAATCGAAATTCCGCTTTTTCAATTCCGCACAAGTTCGCACGACTAGCGGAACGAAATGCTCGGCCGTCACGAAGCTTATGGTATGCGCCCCCATCTCCTTCATATTCCATGCCAGCTCGCACAACATCGCAGCATCTGCTTGCAGGAACCTGATGCCGTCCGAACCATATCTTGACGAATCCGGAAGGCTTATTTGAATGTTCTGGCACGTAGGGCAGCCAAGCGGGCATCCCCGGAAGAAAAGCATGCCAGAACCTTTCTCGCCCGACACTATGGACTCCTCGCCCCTATGCAATCCGGCCCAGGCCAAATACGCCTTTTCGCTTTCCTTGCAGAATCCTTTCCGGAAGCTCCCGTCCGAGCGAACTCTCCTATCGACAGAACATTCGCGAGGACACATCCGGCATTCCGCATAAGAAGTCAGCATGATTGCATTTCCCCGCCGTCTGCGGAGCGAAAGTACGAAAGCGCCTCCTCCTTGTCGATGTCGGTCTGCGCCTTGACTTCTTCAAGGCTTGAGAACTTCCGTATCCCTCTCAGCCTCTTGCATACGTCAAGACGGATCTTCTTGCCGTAGATATCCGCATCGAAATCAAAGATATTGGTTTCTATTCCGGCAGATCCGTTGCTCTCGACAGTCGGTTTGCTCCCTATGTTCGTAATCGAGCGGTAGCGAATGCCGTCGATTTCGATTATCGAAGCATAGACCCCGAACTCGATGCCCAGGCTATCGGCGGAAAAACCGATGTTGGCTGTCGGCAGCCCTACGGTCCTGCCCAAACCTCGTCCATGGACGACCTCGCCTTCAAGCGTTGCCAAATACGATCCCTTCGTTTCCATCGGACATTCAAACGATCAGGCTTCCCGTTATTTCGCTCACCGCCGCATCGCAGGCGATCTTGTCGATAGCCGCGCAGACTATATGATAAAGCTGCGAACCCTTGGAATAATCGGCTGGAGCGAAAAACCTTATCCTGTTCTCCTTCAGCAGCTTCGCCACCTTCTGCTTGCTGCTGACTTCGGGATTATACACGCCAATCGAAAATCCGCCGTTCCCGTTGACAATCGCCATGCATGGTATGTCCGTATCGCTATCGCCAATGTATATGAAACGCTCGAAAGGTATTCTTATATCCGACGAGCGCCTGTAATCATTCACGCCCATATCATTGACGTCCAGCGTTCCTTTCTTTATCCGATACAGGAATTGGGTCTTGTTCGTGAAATTCACGACTTGGGCGGGCCACTCAGCCGTGCCGTCTTTGCCGTAATAGTAGCTGCTCGCATAGATTTTCCTGAAATTGCCTGCGATTCTCGTTCCGTCGATTATCTCCTTCATACCGCAGGATATTATATAATGCTCGACCTCCAAACCATGCGACGCCGCATAGGAATCGACTTCGGAAAACCATTCGTCCAAGCCTGGAAAAAATCTTATCGAAGCGCCGTAGCTCATAATCTTCTCGCGAGTGAGCGGAAAGCGACCCTTCGCTTTTTCGATTATAAGGCGCATGTAGGACAAATTGCCGTCCATTTCGCTATTTTCGGCTATTTCATCGGTTTCCTTCCAAAAATCCCCGACGGACATGCCCAGCGATTGTATAAGACCCTGCGTCTGCATATCGAACGGCGAAAGGGTCTTATCGAAATCGTAGCAAAGGGCTACAAGCCTGGTCATGACTCGAGGAAGGACACCGACTTTCTGATTCTTCGAACCGTTTCGTCTATGCCCAAAAGCTTTATTGATGCGAAAAGCGGAGGGGAAACCCGACTCGATGTAATAGCCACCCTCAAAGGCATGAATACGCTATTGGCTTTCACTCCGTCCTGCTGGGAAATCTCCTGAAGGCGCGCCTCCACGGCCTCCGCCTCCTGAAGCGTTTTAGCCTTCTCGAAAAGCGAAAGGGCGACCTTCAGATAATGCAAAGCCTTAGCGGCATCGTCTCCTTTGGCCGCGAAATCGTCTTTCGAAGAATAGCTCACGTCTCCGAAAAGGAAACGAACCATGTCCGGAGCATCCGACAGCTTTTTCAGCCTCTCCTTGATAAGCGGCAGCACTTCCTTCATGCGCTTTTCGTCCGCGCGAATGCCGGCTTGCGAAAAGAACGGCTCTAGAAGGGCAATAAGCTCTCCATCAGATTTCTCCCTGATGTACATTCCATTGAACCAATCGAGTTTCTTATAGTCGAAAACAGCCGGCGATGGATGAATCTTAGACATATCGAAGATCTTCTCCAATTCCTGCTTGCTGAAAATCTCCCTCTCCCCATCATAAGCCCAGCCTACCAAAGTGACATAGTTGATTATGGACTCCTTGAGATACCCTTCGGAAACGAATTGCCTCAAAGACGTGCTGCCATGCCGCTTGGAGAGCTTCTGCCCGTCCTTGCCCATGACCATAGGCAAATGGCAGAATTTCGGAGGC
>DMKZ01000070.1 GCA_003454065.1 Spirochaetaceae bacterium | reverse complement strand
ATTTGAGAACCCATCCGCCGATTACGCTGTAGTACGGAACTATGATCATGGGAACTAGCGCATTAAGACAGCCGCCAATTCCGAAAAACGGTCCTTCTCCAAAGGTTGCGAACGCTCCGATCGGACTCTTGCGCGTCATGCGACCCAATGCGGTTTCGGAAATCACGAACACGCATCCGACCAAAGCCACGAGAATCATATAGCATAGCAGGAAAATTCCCCCGCCGTATTTTGCTGCCAAATAAGGGAAACGCCATATATTGCCAAGCCCCACTGCGGAACCTGCGGCGGCAAGCACATAACCCAATCGTCCTGAAAAAGACATCCTGTTCTTATCGTCCATCGTTCCTCTCCTTTTCTTTTCCGACGAAATCCTCTATTTTAGAATACAAGGAATCGTATTCATCAGTAGCGAGTATTTCCGGATATTCTGCTATTATATTCGCCGGAGCCCTGAAAAGACTGCCGGAATCCGCCTCTTTTATCATGCTGATGTCATTATAGGAATCACCGAAGGCAAACACTTCGTATGATAGCGCATGAAGAGCCTGGACGGTTCTTTTCTTGGAATCCTGAATGCGTATGCGATAGTCGTCTATATAGCCATCCCTGATAACAAGATCATGGCAGAAAATCAGAGGCCAATTGAGCTTCTGCGCGAATCCGGAATTGAAGAATTCGGAAAAAGTGTCCGAAACCACGGCAACGGGACACAACTTTCTGAGCCTATTGAGAAAATCGCCGGCGCCTTCGAGCAGGTCGATCGAATTAATGATTCTGCCGATATCCTCGAATCTGACATGGTTGTCTTTGAGAGTCCTTATGCGCATCTTCATCAGCTTGTCATAATCCTTTTCCTCTCGGGTCGTGATTCTCAGCTTTTCAATACCCAATCGCTCGGCGACTTCAATCCATATCTCCGGAGTGAACACGCCTTCCAAATCGCATGTTACGAAAACCATCATATCCTCCAAAACCGAAGGCTGCTTTCAAAAGCCTCCGGTCATACCGGCTCCGCGGTAAAGTCATAATCGTTTTCTATTCCAGCGGTTCTGACCGACACGATGTCGCCGACTTTCAATTTCGCTCCCGCCGCATCGCATCCTGCTGTTCTGACCTCGCAGATTCCATCAACCTCAGGCGCCTGAAACGGAAGCCTGCACAAGAAAACGCCGTCTCCGATATCTTCTTCGACTATAGCCCGAAAAACGCCTCCGACAAACCTTGAAAGTCGCTCGAACGAAATCACATCGCAAATCTCCCTGATTCTGGAAATCTCATCGTCAAGATATTTGCCGGACAAATACGAAGGCTTCAGGGCAAAAGCTTTTGTTCCAGCCTCTCTCGAATACCTGAAAAAACCGCAATACTCGAGCCGCACGCGTTTGACGAACGTTTCGAGCTCCTTTATCGTGGATTTGGTTTCGCCCGGGAAGCCAAGCATGAATGTACTGCGGATGATGCTGCCCGGAAGAACATCTCTTATGCTTTCGACCATTTTCGCATAATAATCCGCGCAATGCGCGCGCGCCATCGCCTTGAGAATGCGATCGGATCCATGCTGGAAAGCCAAGTCGAAATAGGGAAGGAACCTGTCGGAATGCTTCTTGACGAACCTTGCGATTTCAATATCGAAATTATCAGGATGCATATACAGCGAACGAATCTTGAAATCGCCCGGAATCTCCGCCATGCATGCGAGCAATTCGAGAAAACCGCCGACTACAGCCTTGCCGCCGGAATCCTTGCCATAAGATAATAGGTCTTGAGCGATCAGATTTATCTCGCAAGCGCCGGCCGCTACGGCTTGGCGCATGCTCTCCAATATGGCGCCTTTATCAAACGACTTGAATCGGCCTCGTATGAGCGGTATCGAACAGAAAGCGCAGAAATGATCGCATCCTTCCGCTATCTTAAGATATACCGAAACAGGCGAATCGGCTACGGCAGCAGTCAGAATGTTCGGCTGACAATGAGCGGAACGCAATTGTTCGTCAGCTTCATTTGGCCCCACTCCGAACTTGACGCAACCCGCATCGCCGTTCGAGATCCCCTTTCTGCCGGCATCCTCTTCCATGGATTCGAGAAACGAATCAAACCCTGAAATGTCGAAATTCCCGATAATCGCATCAGCTTCCCTGAGCTCGGAAGCTATCTGGTCGTGGAACATTTGCGCCAAACATCCGCACAAAACGATTTTCGAACCTTTCCTCCTTATGGAATTCAGCTCGAAAAACGCTTCGATACTCTGCTGACGCGCGCTTTGGATAAAGCCGCATGTATTGACTATGACAATATCAGCCCGATCCGGTGAATCCGACAGGGCATATCCATGCCTTAGAAAAGCGTCTTCTATGGCGCTGCCGTCCGTCTTGTTCTTGGAACAGCCCAGATTCTTTATGAAATAAGTCTTAGTTCCGCTCATTTGAAACCAGCGACAATGCTTTCCCTTTCCGCCTTAATGCACTCGCCGAGCGAAACCTTGTATATATGCGGATTAAGAAGCCTCTTATGGCTGTCATGCAGCAATGCAAGCGCATTTCTGCAAAAATCACGGCATTGGGTTGCCGTCGGCACATCCGCCGTCAGGTTTCCCTGGAAAACCCTTTGAACGAGCTTTTCCTCGCATCTGTCGAAATCCTTCAATACAAACGCCTCGTCCTTGACCGGATGGTGAAGAAGATATTGCTTCGACCATGCGAACTTTCCAACGCTCTCTATCATGTCGGCGCACATGATTCCGTCTTTTCCATAGAACCTATGCACCTGGAAGGAACCAGGCAGCGTCATCTTCTCCTTGGAACTGCTTATCTTCATTCGATTGACGAATCGGCCGTTCTTGCTTATCCGGCTCAGCTTGTAAACGAATCCGAGCGATGATTGGTTCACCAGCTTGGTTCCTACTCCAAAACTATCAGCTGGCGTATTTTCCAAATAAAGCTGCGAAATGATGCTCTCGTCCAAATCGTTCGAAAGGCAGATCTTGGTATCCAAAAACCCATTCGAATCCAAAATCCTCCTGCACTCCTTCGCCAAATAGGAAAGATCCCCAGAATCTATCCTTATATTAAAGGTCTTGCCATCTTTCCTCATTGCAGCACCAACCTTCATGGCGCTGAAAATCCCTGATTTCAAGGTATCGAACGTATCTATCAGGAAAGTGCAGTTATCAGGATACATTCCATAGAAACTGAGAAAAGCATCCGACTCGCTGTCAAAATTCATTATCCAGCTATGCGCCATTGTCCCGAAAACAGGAATATCGTAAATTCTTCCGGCAAGCGTATTGCTAGTCGCGCAACACCCACCCAGATAAGCCGAATAGGAAGCACAATTCGCGCTTTCGAGAAACGGAGCTCTTCTCGGCGCGAACTCGAATACAGGCTTCCCCTTGGCGCTTTCGACCACTCTAGCGGCCTTCGTCGCCACGCAAGAGGGAAAGTTCAGGCAATTGAGAACGAATGTCTCGAGAAGCGCGCACTCGCAGAAGGTGCCTCTGATTATCAAGACAGGCTCATACGGAAAAATCACATCCCCATCCCGAAAGGAAAGGATTTCACCTGAAAACGAGAATCCCTCCAAGTATTTCAGGAACTCCTTTCGAAAAACGCCGAGGCCGCTGAGATAGGAAATATCATCCTGACTGAAGCGAAAATCGGCAATGTCCTCCAAAAGCTCGCTTATGCCTGAAAGTATGGAATAAGCGGAATGTCTCGGGTTGTTTCTATAAAAAGCATAGAACTCGCACTCCGGGTTTCCATTAAAGAAAACGCCTTGCGCCATCAGAAGCTCATAGTAATCGGTGAAGAGCCCTATCCTATCCGTTTTTCGCATTTATGACCTTGCAACCCATCATGTACGGCTGAAGCTTTTCCGGAATCCTGACGGAACCGTCCTCGTTCTGATAATTCTCCAATATCGCCACAATAGCCCTCGATACCGCGACCGCAGTTCCATTGAGAGTGTGAAGGTAACGGCTCTTCCCTTCGGAATCCTTGCATTTGACATTCAAGGACCTGGCCTGATAGTCCGTGCAATTGCTCGTACTGGTGACTTCGCCGTATTCTCCATCGCCGCGACCAGGCATCCATGCCTCTATGTCGAACTTTCTCGCCGCCGGAGCCCCGAGATCCCATGATGGCGTGTCTATCACCTGATATGGAATGCCGAGGCCGGAGAAGATCTCCTCTTCTATGTCAAGAAGCCTCGAATGCTCCTCGCGGCTCTTCTCAGGAAGGGAATAGACGAACATCTCCACTTTGGAGAACTGATGCACCCTGTAAAGCCCCTTGGAGAATTGTCCGGCTGCGCCGGCTTCCCTTCGGAAGCAATGCGAAATCCCGACAAAACGAATCGGAAGGTCGCTTTCCTTCAAAGTCTGCCCCGAATAATATCCGCCAAGCGTAATCTCCGCTGTTCCCACCAAGCAGCCCTGATTGTCTTCCAGGCTGTATATGTTGCTTTCGCTGCCTCTGGGCGAAAAGCCGATCCCCTCAAGTATCTCGGACTTGGCCACATCGGGCGTGATGACAGGAATGAACCCGTGCTTCATGCATACGGATAATGCGTATTGCTCCAAAGCCAATTCGAGAAGAACGGCCTCGTTTTTCAAATAGTAGAATTTGAGACCGCTCACTTTCGTGGCCGTATCGAAATCTATCAAGTCGCATATCTTTCCTATCTGCACATGGTCCTTGGGCTTGAACGAAAACTTAGTCGGAACGCCTTTTTTCCTTATCACGATATTCGAAAGATCGCCATCGTCCCTTATCGGCGCATCAGGATCCAAAAAGTTCGGTATGGACGAAACCAAACCCTTCCATTCGCCGTCAACCGCTTCGAGATTCTTCTCGCCGTCGGAAATCTTCGTCTTCAGCTCCTGACCTTCCGACACCAGCTTCTTCCTGACAATATCGTCAAGCTTCGCTTTCATCGAATTCGCGATTTCATTTCTTCTAGCCCTAAGGTCATCAACCTTCTTCATCAAATCGGATCTCGCCTCGGACAGCGACAAAACCTTGTCGAAATCGACTTTCATGTTTCTAAGCCGAATGTTCTTGCGAATCTCCTCGGCTCTTTCCTTGAGAATCCTATGATCAATCATATAACACCTTGCTAGAAAAACTTGCTCCTTGCCCTGGCTTTCGTTTCCTCATCGGCGGAAAACGGAATCCTGGTGGTATAGCCGCGACGCGCCGCGACTATCTGCTTGCACGGCCATTCGAAAATCGCCGTATTCCATCTGAGGACCGTATCGTTATAAACCTCTCGCGCAGCGGTTATTTCCTTCTGCAAATAGGAATTCTGCTTCATGGCCTCCGTGATCTCACCATGAGCTTGAAGCTGCGGATA
>DMKZ01000166.1 GCA_003454065.1 Spirochaetaceae bacterium | reverse complement strand
TGTATTTGGTTTTGACTTTTCTGATTTATTGGATGATGTCGATTCGTTCCAATGATTTTTTCTATGATTCGAGAAGCCTCATTTTTCTGCCGTCATGCCTGATATTGTTTCTTACCGAGAACAAGAGCGTTTCGCTTGCTCTGATGGTGCTTAACCTCACTCTTCTGGTGGTTTTTCCGTTTATCACGCTCGCAGTGATTGCCAAATCATTCGCGATTACGTCTTTGGTCATAATATTGTATTCGAACGGCACTAGAATGCCAGCGGTTTCGGATGGTTCCGACTTCAATATGATAGGAATGACGACTGAAAAGGCGGTCGAAAGCGAAGCAGGGCAATCGGACAGGGAGAATGGAACGGTCAAAGAAGGCGAAGGCGTTTTCCAGCATTTTAAACGATTTAGATTCGGAGATAAGTGGCAGCGCGGGCGAAGTGCCGGACGCAATGGTCTTGCCGGCGTCTTGCTCGATGGCTTGCGTATTGATGAATACGAACGCAGGAGCACTAGGCGCTATTATGCGAAGGCATTCGTGGCTTTGTGCGTATATATGTGCTTTGTGGCATTGATAGATTTTTCATTCTATGCTTCGAAGAGGATGCTTGCCATGGATTTGATATTCGAGGTTGCAAAGCTGGCGGCGGCGTTTTTGTTCGCTTTTTTCGTCACAAGAATCTTCGTGGATGTCTTTGCGATGCCGACGAAGGACAATCTTGTGCGTCTTCTGTATGAGAACAGTGCGCTTCTCGAAAGCTTCAAGGCAAAATGCAAGGGCAGCTTCGAGCATTGCATGGAAGTGATGGATATCGCCATGCTGGCGGCGGATGCGATCGGATGCAACAGCCTGCTCGTCGGCGCGGCCGCGCGGTATCACGATGTGGGCAAGATGAATCATCCCGAATACTTTACCGAAAACAATCCCAACGAAAGCGCTCATAAGTATTTTTCATCGAAGATATCAGCCGGATTGATAAAAAGGCATGTCAAGGACGGCATCGACATGATAAAGGCTTCCGGTTTGAGAATGCCTTTGGAGGCCTTGAAAATAATCGAAGAGCATCATGGTAACGATCATATTTCGTTTTTTCTTTTGGAAGCGGAAAGGGAAAAGGGCGGCACCACCAAGGAGAAGGATTTCGGTTTCGTGGATGAGGATATCTTCAGCTATGATTTGGACAGGCCATCGACCAAGGAGAGCGCGATATTGATGCTTGCTGATATTTCAGAAGCCGGATGCCGATCATTGACCGAGCACACGGACGAGAAACACAGAGAATTCATACATGGCTTGCTCATGGCAAAGTTCGATGAAAGGCAGAGAACTGGAAGATTCAAGGATCAGAAGGGTGGTCAGCTCGAGAATTCGACATTGACAATCGGAGAGTTCAGAATCGTGGAAGAAGCGATTGTGAACAAGATAAATGCGATGTATAATACAAAGAGGGTGAGTTATAAGAATACGGAGAAAGAGCAAAAGAAAGAGCAGAGGATTAATGCAAATTGACATAATATTCCTTTAATGGTATTATTCGAAAAGGTTTTGTTGACCTAATTGAAAACAGTTGGTGAATTGCATGCGACGTTTTTGGTTCGGTTGTGCAGTCCATGTGTTGCTTTATTGGGAGAAAGAGCATTCAAATGAAGAAGTCCTTATTATTCGTACTGGCTTTGTTGCTTCCGGCGTTGTGTTTCGCCGAATATAAGATCGCGTGGATTTGGAGAATCAGCGATCCTAAGGTCGCATGGGTGAGGTATAGGGTCATTGAAGACAAAGGTACGGGCAATTGGGAGTATGTGAGCCGTTATGATGATTCAGTGATGTCTTTTGTTTTGGATGTTGAAAAGAACAAGATATACACTCTTGAGGTTCAGGACAGCTATGATGGCGTATGGTGGTCCAATTCCGTTCTGTCTGAAGTCGATACTAGCATGTTCAGCATGCTTAACAAGTAGGTAGTGCAAATTGGGCGACTTTGATTTGAAAAAAAACAATCTCACCAAAGAGGATATAAACGAATTCGCAAAGCTGACGGCTTCTTCGGCGGATGATTGCGTTCGCGAGATCGATGAGCTGATCGAAGCCAAGGGCGCTAAGGAGAAGGAGCTCAGCGCTCTGACTGAAGCGGAGGAGAGTTTTTCCGTAGAAGACAAGATTCGAAGCAAGAGAAGCAAGGATAAGCTCCGCAAGGAGATATCGGATCTCGATAGGAACATAGAAACAGTAACTGCTCGCGGATTGATTCTTGAGCGCTCATGCGATGTGAACCAGGAAGTCGCTTCCCAACTTGAAGGGAAGGAAGTGAATTACAGGACCATGCGCAGGCTCGCCGATAAGACCGACATAGAGGATGATGTAAAGGATCTTAGGAGGCGTCTCGCATCCAAGGAGAGGAGGACTGCTGCCGCAAGCGGTCTGAAACAGAGCTCCAAGGTGAAGAAGCTGGTAAGGTGGCTGCTTGCCATAGCGACGCTGGTGATAATAATCCTTCTTCTTTTGAGGAAGTGCGGGGGCGTCGGCAATATAAAGCACACTATCTACAAGGTGATCGGTCTTGAGAAGGGCGATGGCGCAGGCGATTCCGGAACATCCGAGCGAGTCAAGCTTGGAATAGGATCCGATTCTTCTGGAGATGGCGGTTCGGGCGGTCCGAAGTCCAGCCGATCTGTCTATAAGGTTGACGACGAGGAGCAGCCGGATGATGAAACGGGCGAAGGCACGAGCGAGTATAACAAATTGGGTTTCGGAAGGGTTGGCGGCGCAAGCGATGACACCGGCGATGACGGCGATGGCACTGATGGCGCCGACGGCACGAAA
>DMKZ01000111.1 GCA_003454065.1 Spirochaetaceae bacterium | reverse complement strand
CATTGCGGCGGCAATCAGATTGGAATAGCCGCTTGTCATCGACAAAAGCATTTCACAATTCAGGTCTTTCGCTATTTTCCCTATTTTTTCATCGAAGGCTTCTTTGAAGAAAGGCAGCTTTTCATAGATTGAACCGCCTATGCTTGCGACAGCGCGGCATTTGCTTTCGATTCGCATCTGGTATCGGATGATTGCCCCAAGGCAAGCGGCCTCGATTCTTGCAGCGTTTTCTATGGCGTTTCTGATTTCTATCGATTCGATTGAGTTTCTGACAGCGATTTCACCCAATTCTTCCGCCGTTTTCGCCGAATCAACGAGTCGGTTTCCTCGAAGGGCTTTTCTAATTGTCCTGCAAATGTATTTGCCGCCTGTGATGTGCTCGAATACCGCTTTTGAGTTCCCGTCGCTTTCAAGGATGATTGGGAATTGACCGATTTCCGTATTCACTATTTCTTTTCCGTCTCTGCATAGCGCTATGTTAGTTCCGGTTCCCACGACCACTCCATAGACGAGAGCATTTCCGAAATCGAATTCGGCAAGCGCATATTTCGCGTGGATGAGCGAAGCTACGGTGTCGTTTATGATTTTGATGCTTCCTTTCAGATCGCTTCCCAATGCCTGTCTGAGGGGTTTCCCGATGATTTTGCCTTCAGCGCCTCTTATTCCCGTATCCTTTGAAAGGAAAATGATTTCAGCATCGCCGTTTTCGATGCTTTTGAAAGGATGCGAAAAGCAAATGCGGATGTCCGGCAAATCGTTTTTCGCGCCATTTGTTAGCCTGACCCTGCGTGCCATTTCCTCTATCAGCTTATCGAATGAGTCTATGTCCTTGCCGATACGCTCCGAAATGCAGCCTTGAAGAATCGCTTCTCCGTTCTTGTCAAAGGAAGCCTTCGCCGACCTTATGTTGGTTCCGCCTATATCCAAGCAAATCGCGCTTGCGGATCGGGATGTTTTGCTGAAATCGACGAATGATTCCAACATGAACGGGTTTCGTTCATCGGATTCCGATAGGTCAGTCGGCGAGTAAGTCCTTTTAAGCATCCCATCCAAAAGCCTTTCGGCATCGTCGGGAGTGAATTCTTCCTTTCCGGATATGCATTCAAGTATGTTCATTACAAATATCATATTATATTTCCAATGATTTGCAAGACAATGCAGCGTCGATTAGAATATACGGATAGGAGACTGCCAATAGGCATGAAAGCATTAGGTATGAAAGCTGTTTCATCCGACGAGTTCCGGTATTCGCTTGCACTTTGCTTCTTTCTGACATTTGCGGAGAATGTTCTGCCGCACCCTGTTCCGTTTCTCAGATACGGTTTTGCGAACATCGCTTTGATTATGGCCAGCAAAGTGCTCAAGGCGGGCGAGTTCTTTTTGCTTGTCTTGTGCAAGCTTATTCTGGCATCTTTTTTCTCAGCAAACCTGCTGACGCCTTTCTTCGCAATTTCGTTCGTATCCAATGTCGTGGTATTCGCTTTGGTTTTCGCCTGCCGCAATATTCGTTTTGCGAGTTTTTTCGGAATATCCGTCGTTTCATCGTTCTCATATAATGTCTTGCAGTCGCTGATGCTTTCGAGGTTCGTTTTCGGCAATTCATCGGATAGGATTCTGACGCTTCTGATTGCTTTCGGCAATTTTACGGGTGCCTTGACCGGATTTGCTTCAAACCGTCTGTTTCCTGCTTTTTTCGTCAATTCTTCTAAGAGCTTGCCTGCCTCTTCTGACAATGACGGTCCATCGGATAAATATCGTTTTTCGGCTAAGATGCTTTTGGGAGTGTCCGTGTCTCTATCGTTGGTGTTTTTCTTGAATATGCTGAACTATTCCGGTGAGGTGATTGCTTCCGTTGCAGGCTTCAAGGTCACTCAAGGCGCGCTTGCCTTGTCGTTGAGAAGAACTGCGTTGGTTCTGGCAGGTTACGCCATGAGCATTGCGATTCGGATGTTTTTCAAGCCGACAGGCAGCTTCATATCGCATGTGATGGCGTTGTGCGGACGATTTGCTACGAATTTCTTTGATAATGAAAATAAAAACGGTGGAAAGAGCAGATTTGAAGGACTGATGGATAGATTGGAAAGAAGCCTGCGAATATGAGGGCTACACCAAAGACATATATCTGACAGCGACTGTGGTTTATGACTTTTTGAAAAAACCTCGTGAAAAGTATTATAATCTCTCGAATGAATGATATGGAGCAGGCCAGACAGGCCATAGATGATGCGGATAGGCAAATCGCAGCGCTTTTCGAAGATAGGATGAAAGCGGCCGGTAGGATTGCGGAATATAAGAAGCTGAATGGGCTTGGAATAATCGATGCGAAACGGGAGGCGGAAGTAATTGCGAATAATTCAGCTTATATAAAGGACGAGACGATCAAGGAGTATTACCCATTGTTCATGAAAGGTCTGATGAAGCAATCGGTGTCATACCAGATGCGATTGAATCAGGGCATGCGCGTGGCTTATACGGGTGTGCCGGGCGCTTTCGCGTATATTGCTGCAAATAAGATGTTTCCGGATGCCGAGTATGTTTCATATCCTGATTTCTCGTTGTCTTACGATGAAGTCGTGAAAGGGAATTGCGATGTTGCAGTGCTTCCGATAGAAAACAGCACTGCAGGAGACGTGGGCATGGTCATGGATCTGATCTATTCGGGCGATTTGTTCATAAACAGGATAATGAGCATCGACATAGAGCAGAATCTTTTAGGAGTCAAGGGAGCCACGAAGGAATCCATACGGACGGTGTTCAGCCATCCGCAGGCTCTTGCCCAGTCGTCCGAATTCATAACAAGACATGGGTATGAGCAGGTCGAGAGGGTCAACACTGCTGTCGCCGCGCAGGAAGTAGCCGAAAAAAACGATAAGACGATAGGAGCGATAGCCAGCTATGAGACCGCAAGCCTTTATGGACTTGAGGTGTTAGAGAAGGCAATCAATACGGAAAGGAACAATTCGACTCGCTTCGCTTGCTTTTCAAGGGTGCTGAACAAGAATGTCAGAAAAAAATCGGGGGATGGATTTATAATCGTGTTTTCCGTTGCGAATGAAGTCGGAAGCCTTGCCAAGGCTTTGGACATTATAGGCTCGAACGGCTTCAATATGCGGAATCTCAGAAGCAGGCCCATGAAGAGCAGGAAGTGGAAATACTATTTCTATGCGGAGCTTGAAGGCGATGCGTTCGGCGAGGCGGGTTCGGATCTCATGATACAGCTGAAAACGGTTTGCGATGAAGTCAAATTGGCGGGAACGTATGCCGAAGGGAGCTGAGGCTTTCGAAGGTGCGGCTATGAAGATAAGCATTGACTCCAAGCAGAACGACATAGCGTATGATATTACTATACGAAGAGGGTGTCTGGACGACATCGGTTCTCTATTCGATTTGAAGCGCAAGGTTCTGGTAGTGACGGATGATGGCGTTCCGCCGGAATATGCTCGAAAGGCGCTTTCGCAATCCTCATCAGGATATGCGTATGTCATAAGACAGGGCGAGGCGTCCAAGAATCTCGACAACTATTCCGAAATGCTCGGGTTCATGCTTGAGAAGAAATTCACGAGAAAGGACGCCGTCGTGGCTGTCGGAGGGGGGGTCGCAGGTGATTTGGCGGCTTTTGCCGCGGCTTCGTATATGAGGGGAGTGGATTTCTACAATGTGCCTACGACGCTTCTGTCGCAAGTCGATTCTTCGATAGGAGGCAAGTGCGGAGTCGATTTCAAGGGCGTAAAGAACTCAATAGGCGCATTTAAATTTCCTTCTGCGGTCCTTATAGATCCGAATGTCTTGAGCACGCTGGACGGACGCCAGCTTTCCGCAGGATTGGCGGAAGCCATCAAAATGGGTCTCACTAGCGATGGCGAATTGTTTGCCTTGATAGAGGGATCCGAGAACATTTCGAATGATTTGGACGACATAATCGTCAGATCGCTTCGCGTCAAGGCCGATGTGGTCGCTTCCGACCCGTTCGAAATGTGACTTAGGAAGGTCCTGAATTTCGGGCATACCATCGGCCATGCGGTGGAGTCGTTGTCTGGCGGCGGCCTTTTGCATGGCGAATGCGTAGCGATAGGAATGGCGTGCATGTGTTCCGATGCGGTGCTGAGGCGCCTGCTGCCGGTTTTGGAAAAATACGGATTGCCAAGCAAGGCGGATTTTGATCCGAATGACGTGATGATGCTTATCGGGTCGGATAAGAAGTCAGAAGGTGATTTCCTGAACACAGTTCATGTCGAGAGCATAGGCTCGTTTGAATTTCGAAAGGAACGACCTGACGATTTGAGAGCGCTGTTTGTCAATAGGCGAGCGGTTTGACAAATCAATGGAAAAAGTGGAAAATTAAACGCTGTATGTTGGAAAGGAGATTGTGAAAAGTGCCTTGCGGTAGAAAAAGAAAAAAGCATAAGATAGCCACACACAAGAGAAAGAAAAAATTGAGAAAGAACAGGCATAAGCGCAAATAGGCCGTGTCATCCCGCATCATAGCAGCTGCAAAGGTGCGGGAGAATGCGTTCGGTGCGTTCAAGGTGGTTTCAGATGCTGAGAAAGAAGATCATCCGTCTTGCCAAATTGTTCAATGGTAAGCTGTCGAGATATTACCAGATAAACGGCAGATCGCCGGAGTATCAGATTTTAGCCAATCTTCTTACGGATAAGCAGGCAGATGTTGTGCTGGCTGCCGGATTGAGAAAGGTTAGGACGGTTTCAGCATTGTCGAGGAGATCAGGCTATGTGACAGAAGACATAGTCAGGATTTCTGGCGAACTTGCTCAATTGGGTTTTTTCTCATCATGGGTTGAGGACGGCGTCAGAAAGTATTATGCGGATGCTTTTGTGCCTGCGACCATGATGAATGTTCTCACGAATGAAGTCACGGTTGCGAATCATCCCGAAGTCGCGGAGCTGTTCGATAGATATATAGCCCGAATGGATGATATGTTTCCTGCTAATCGCGCTGTTGGAACGGGAATGGTCAGGGTGATACCTGCGGCGGCTTCGATAAGTGACAAAAACTCATCGGACTCAGGCGAAGACGGTTCCAATTCCGAAGAATCGGTTGTCAGCGACTACGATAAGCTGTCCTATTATTTGGATAACGCTTCCAAGTTGTGCGTTTCTTCGTGCGCATGCGCTGTGGCGAGAAGGGTGGAATGCGAAGGCGACGGCACGATCGAGAACGGCTTGTGTCTTCATCTTGATAGGCAGGCTGAATATTACATCGAGACCGGAAGAGGAAGGGAAATCACCAGAAACGAAGCGCTCAGACTATTGCGCAGAACCGATTCGATCGGTTTGATTCACACTTTGGTTAATACGTATGCCAAGGGAAAAGCTCTCACGATATGCACGTCATCGTATTCCACGTGCCTTGGGTTGAGAGGCGCAATCGATAAGGGAACGTTCGTCTCCGTAGCTTCGAATTTCATCGCGGAGCGTAAGGATGGCTGCGTTGCCTGCGGCAAGTGCATGTCGTCCTGCCCAACGAATGCGATAAGGATGTCCAGCAGATTCTCGCTGATTGATGTCCAAAGCATCCTGTCTCCCATGCGCAAGAACGAAAGGAATGATGAGGGCGTCGATTATAGGGAGAGGTTCGAGGAGTGCGACCGCTCCGGAACCGCGCCGTGCATGGCGTATTGCCGTCTCGGAATGCCCGTGCAGGCCTTTTTGAATCTGACTGAGGCCGGCGAGTATGAAAAGGCTTACGAGCTGATGCTGGAAAACAACCCGTTCCCGACGATAACATCGTTGCTTTGCGTGTGCGAATCCGAGAGCCATTGCGCAAGAGGCAGGATAGACGAGGCGGTGGCCATAAAGGATGTAGAGAGGTTTTTGAGCGCCAAATGCTCGGCTGATCATCCAATTCCCAGCACGATCAACTCTGCTGGTACGGTATATGACGATAAGATAGCAATCGTGGGCTCCGGCGCGGCAGGAATGTCATGCGCTTATTTTTTGGCGAAGATGGGATACAGGCCGGTCATTTTCGAGAAAGACAATATTCCCGGCGGCGCCTTGTCGAAATATGTTCCGATTTACAGGATAGACAAAAGCATAGTCGAACAGGAATTCGATAAACTCGAGAAGATGGGCGTTGAAATACGTTGCGGAATAAATGTTGGCGTGGATATTACGGCTGAAGAGCTCAAAAAAGCCGGATTCGGCGCTTTTATGCTGGCAATTGGCATGCAGGACGGCAAGTTTGCCGATGCTTCTGGAAATGATGCGGAAGGCATTTACTCCGGCATGGAATACTTGCGCATGCTGAATAGGAACGAGATAGAAATACATAAAGGCGATGTGGTGGTGGTGGGCGACGGCATTGTGGCTTTCAGCCTTGCAAGAAGCATAGCCAGGAAAGGCGGCAACGATGTGTTCTTGTTCACCAAATGCTCTCGAGACGAAATCGATATGGAGCTGGAAGAGCTGCTGAATGCGGAAACCGAGGGCGTGGAAGTCAATAACGAATGGGTTATAAGCGAAGTGCTTGGCACGGCTGGAAGAGTGAGCGCCGCCGTTTTCAAGAAAGTCATCAGAAAAAAAGGCTATGGAAACGAGAGCTTGCCCGAATATGATGAAAACGACATCAGGACGGTAGAGTGCTCAACTTTGATTTATGCCGTGAACCAGGTGATCGATTGGTGCGGGTTGGATAAGCAATTCGGAATCGAAATCGATCCGAAAAAAAATTTGCCTGTCATAGATTTCAGGACATTTGAGACATCGGTTCCCGGTGTTTTTGCCGGCGGGGACATGGCGGAAGGCGATTTCGGAGTTGCGGACTCGATAAAAGAAGGAAGGATTTGCGCGGAATCCATACACAGGTATCTTCGTAAAGGGCAGAATCTGAAGATTGCGAGAAGGAAAGGAAAGTATGTTCCTATAAACAGAGACTCCATAAATTACCAAAGCGTTGACTATTCTCCTGTGCAGCGAGTGCATGCCGAATATGACAAACGATACGTCAACAGGAGGAGCTTCTTCTTCGGCAAGGTCGTGTATTCCGATGATCAGGCGAAAGCCGAGGCGTCAAGATGCTTGGATTGCTCGAAAATCTCATACGATGCGGATAGGTGCATAGGTTGCGGTCAATGCTCCGCCAAATGTCCGACAAGTTCTTTCGGAATGGCTAAAAGATCGAGAAAGGACGTGTTTTCCGACGGATATGAGTCGAATATGTCGTCGTTGATCGTAAGCAGGGTTGTAAGTTCGAAAGGCAAAGGCAGAAAATGACTGGCCATGAGGACGGATACGTAATACGCAACGATACATTCATATACGCTTTGACTTCGGATGGAAGCTATCAGAAGGTTTTCGGCAAAGGAATTGCGTCTTTGCTGGAAAAAACGCGCGAAACCGGCAGTGTGAATGAGGCTTGTCGCGATTTGGGAATCTCCTATAGCAAGGCCATGAAAATCATTAAACGCGCCGAACAGATGATTCAGGTGGTGCTGTTGGAAAGGAGAAAGGGCGGAAGCGACAGGGAAGGCTCCAAACTTACGCGTGATGCGGATAAGCTTTTGTCTCTTTTTCGCGAGCTTGAAGCGGAAAATAAGAAAGTCGCGGCGGCAAACGGCGGGAAATTTATCGACGGTTTGGAACAAATTAGGAAATCTCAGTCTAATAATAACGGGCGCGAAATTTGAAGAGGGCGTTCTTCGGGCAGTTATTTTTCAAAAGCGCTTTTCAGAGTTGTCCGAAAATCCGATGGCGACCTTTATTTTTGATATGGCTTATGCTTGAAAGACTGGAAATAGAAAATTTCATATTGATTGAAAAGATGCATTTGGACTTCTGCGGTTCGTTCTGCGCCATAACCGGCGAATCGGGAAGCGGAAAGACAATGATATTGAAGGCGCTTAACGCACTAAGGACGGGTAAGGTCGGTCAGGATTGGTTTTTCGATCCGGACAAGCAAATAAGGCTGCTGGCGGTGATAAGCGCTGACGATGCGAACGGCTTTCCGCCCGATGCGCTTTCGCTTCTGGAGGACAATTCCATCGTCCCGGACTCCGGAGAGATAATCTTCGAAAGGACGTTTTCCCATGATAAGGTGTCTTCGTTCATCCAGGGAAGCCGCAAGCCTTCCGCGCTTTTCAGCAAAATCATTTCGCATTTCGTGGTTCAGAATTATCAGCGCGAGGAGAGCCGCGTCCTTGAGAAAGGCTATGCGCTGAACTATCTGGATGTTTTTTCCGGAACGACAGGCGATCGGGATTTGCTGCGTGGGGTCAGAAGCGAATATGCCGCCATAATGCGTAGGATTGATGAAGTCAAACGAGAGTTCGACCAAAGCGTCGGCGACAAGGATTTTCTCGAACATGCGATTGAGGAGATTTCCCAAGCGGATATCAAACCCGATGAGGATGAGCTCATACGCGAAAAGCTCAAGTTCGCCAGGGATAGGGTATCGATGTTGAATAGTGCCAGGCATGCTTGCGATATGTTTTCGCATGGCCCTGATTGCATGATGAATTCGATAAGATTAGCCGCTTTGGATTTCGAAAGCATATCGAGAAAAGACGAACGTGTTTTGCCGCTTTGCGAAAGAATGGAGAGCCTTTCCGCCGAAATCGAGGATGTTGCGGAAGCTATAAGAAATTATTGCGAGCGTCAGGAGCGAGACGATGTTTCGCAGGATATGCTCATTGCCAGACAGGATGTGCTTTCAAGGCTGAAAAGGAAATACGGCTCAGGCTCGTTGGAAAACGTCCTTTCGTTCAAAGTGGATGCGCAAGGAAAGCTGGATTTGATTTCCGATTCTGATGTCTCCCTTGAAAAAATGCGCAATGAAGCGGCTTTGATGCATGACAGGATAGCTTCTATGCAGGCCGAACTCGATGCGAAAAGAGAAAAGATGAAGCAGAAAGCGGAGAAGAGAATAGAATCGATCCTGTCAAAGCTTTCGATGGGTTCCGTTCGCTTCGAAATCGATTTGAGGAAAAGCGAAAGGGTCGATAGCGATTCCTCGGCGGACTTCTATATAACGCTGAACAAAGGCAAAGGCAGAAGTCTTCTGAGGGAAACGGCTTCCGGCGGTGAGATTTCACGGATATTTCTAGCCATGCTCTGCGCCTGCGATGAAAAGGGGTGCGAATGCGAAGTCTTCGATGAGATAGATGCGGGTCTGAGCGGGGAATTGGCGAAGCAGCTTGCAAAATACCTGAAGGATTTGTCACATAAAAGGCAGATAATCGCAGTTACGCATCAAGCCGTGGTCGCAGCGGCAAGCAATTGCAATGTCGGCGTTGTCAAAATTAACGAGGGGGATCATGCCAAAGTCAAGGCGCATGTTTTGAACGACGACGAGAAGAGAAGGGAATTGCAGCGGATTATCGCCGGAGATGCGGCGTCATCATCGGATTCGCTGGATATGAAAGATCTTTTCGGAATATGAGAATAGAAGACTTGTCGTTTTCATATTCGGATTCGCTGCTTTTCGACAAGTTCGGCTTGCATTTGCCGGATAGGCGCATAATCGCGCTTATGGGCGATAGCGGAATCGGAAAAACCACGCTTTTGGATCTTATTGCCGGCATCAGGAAACCTCATAGCGGCAGAATCATGCGGTTTGATGATGAAACCCTGCGCGATGATGTTGCAGACGGCAGAAGCCATAGCATAGGATATGCCTTTTCGAAACCTGTTTTTTTCCCATATTGTTCGGTCCTCAGGAATTTGGAAATAGCATGCGCAGGCGCTAGAAACGCAATCGAATCCATCAATGATGGAGTCGCTTTTTTCGGCGTTGGCGATGTCAGCGATAAAAGGCCGCACAAGCTTTCATCGGGTCAGATCCAGCGTTTCAACGTGATAAGGGCTTTCGCATGCCGGCCGGCGATAGTTCTTCTTGACGAGCCTGCAGAGCATCTGGACGCTGATACGGAGGCGAGGATGCGCGAATATATTCTCGAACATTCGAAGGGCAGAACGGTCATTCTTGCCACGCATGACAGGACCGAGGCGGAAACGCTTGCCGATGATATCGTTTTTTTAGGCGGAAGGCCGGTTGGCGCGTTCCGATAAGGGCTTTTCATGCTGCGTTGCTGCCAATTTGCGCTGCATGCCTTGATAAAATTCCACGATAAGCATTATAACGAAAACTTCAAAAAATCCGAAAGAGCGTTTAGGATGGAATTATGAGAAGATGTGGCTTGTTGAGCGCACTGTTCTTCTTCGCGGCTATGCTTATGCTTTCGCCGTCCTGCGGTCTGAGCGATTCCGAGGGCGGCAGTCAGGCAGGCAGCGAACTTGTCGCTGGTTATGAGCCGACGCAGAACCAGAAAGAGCTGACCGATGAGCAGCTGAAGACGATTGCATCGGAGATCGGGGTATCTCTTCAGCAGGTTCAGGATTACATAAGCACGCAGTCTGCATCTGACGGATCTGATGAAGTGCTGCTCAGAGATTTATTGAGCCATTTCGGCATTCCCGTCTCCGGTGGCGCGTCCTCTCCGTCCGGCGGATCGTCGGGGGCTGCTTCAGGTGCAAATTACAAGGTTCCGGAAAATGCGCTCCCGGGGTTGTTCACGATAGACTCAAAAGGAGATCAGGTTCGCTTCTCTCCCGGACTTCTGTATTGGAGCGGGTCTAAGTGGAAATTTGAGGAAAACCAAACGGATTACAGGGCGTTTCATACTGTCGATTGCAGGGATTGCGTGTGGATTCAAGCGGATTCGAATAGCAAATTCTGCACATCGGGTTTTTTTGGACGACCGATCCTGAAGTTGCTAAGGCTTCCAATAATGCTGATTATGTGGAACTCATAGATAACATTTCGAACGACACCATACCCGAGCCGAAATCAGGCAAGAAGAAGAATTGAAATGGCGGCTTTAAGACTTTCGTTGCAGGCGATGCAATGACGGTTGGTGGCGAATATGAATTTCGCGTGCAGTGCCCCGATTCGGACAAGGAATCCTGCGAAAGCGGCTATCACAGCGGCGGTTGGAATAATGGCGTTGCGCTGAACGACCCCTACAGAAATGCTGTTCGAATGGTTACCGGAATCGGCAAATAGAGGTCTAATCGCAATTGTTTGAAAAATTATGTTGTATGCTCTATAATGAAAAGAAGGTGGAAAAATATGGGATTTGACAAGAAAAGCAAATCGACCGGCTTCGATCGGGAAAGGCTTATCGGCTTGACTGATGCTGCCTTGAAGAGAGAAGGCGTGATTTCGATAATCGTTGTTCTGCTCGGTTTCCTGCTTGGAACGTTGCTGATCATTTTCGTCGGCAAGAGTCCGTCGGGAATGTATTCCGCAATATGGCAAGCGATTACGGGGCATAATACCGTAAACGGAAAGTTCAATATCAGATACATAGGCGAAACGCTCAATTATCTGGTGCCGTTCACTCTTTGCGGGCTTTCCATAGCTTTCGCATATCGAGCGGGGCTTTTCAACATAGGAGCCGAAGGTCAGTATATCGTCGGAATGACCGTTGCGACCGTGTGCGCGTATTATGGTCCGAAGGTGCCTGTCATTCATGTCGCTTATTGTCTGATAATGTCAACGGCGGCTGCTGCGGCGTATGGCGGGGGGG
>DMKZ01000164.1 GCA_003454065.1 Spirochaetaceae bacterium | reverse complement strand
CTTGTCCTTGGTGACAACGGTCCATTTGTTGGGAAGTATGCGAACATCTCCTTTCCCCAAAGTTATCATCGGCTCTATGGCTATGACGAAACCGGGCTTGATGCGCACATTCGAACTGACATAGTTGGGAATCATCGGATCCTCATGAACAGCCAATCCGACGCCATGTCCGCAGAAATCGCGCACTACGCCGTAGTTCTTCTTTCTCACGTAATCGTAAATCGCCCTTGATATATCGCTCACGCGCGTAGAGCCCATCGTATCGCTGATGGCATCTATGCCCTTATACAAAGCTTCACGAGTAGTGACGTTAAGCTGATGAACCCGCTCCTGAACCTTTCCGATTTCATAAGTATGCGCCGAATCCGAAAAAAACCCGTTCAGGTTTATCCCAAGATCGACTGTCACAAGGTCGCCTTCTTCGATTATGCGCTTCGCAGACGGAATCCCGTGTATGACCTCTTCGTTGATTGAAACGCAAGCGCTCCCTGGAAAACCTTGATAATTCAGAAAAGCGGGCTTACCGCCATGCTTGGTTATGAAATCATAGCAAAATATGTCGATTCCCTTGGTGGAACGCCCTTCCTTCATGTAGCTGTCAAGCTCTTCGAAAAGGCACTTGAGCAGACGGCAGGACTTCCTAATGCCATCTATTTCAGCATCGCTTTTTACATTCACTGACATTTTTGCGCACCCTCAAGCATTATCCATCTAAGCAGCAAGCTCTTTGGCGATGGCATCCAACACCCCATTGACGAACTTAAAGCCGACACCATTGGAATATTCCAACGAAAGCTTCACCGATTCGTCTATGACCACCTTGCTCGCAACATCCTTATCGAACAGCAGCGAATACACGCCGAGTCTGATAACGGATAAATCGACAATCGACATATGAATGATAGCTCTGGTCTTGGAATGGCTTGAAATCAATTCGTCTATCTTCTCGCGGTTCTCATGAACGCCGTAATACAGCAAAAGCGAGTACGCCTTGACTTCGTCCCTTCCGCTTTCCAGCCACCACGACGAATTAGATTCGGCAAACGGCTCCACACCGATCCTATCCCGAAATTCATCGGAATAAAGCGCCTGCATCGCCTGCGCCCTAGCCGTATGCCTCCACTCGTACATAAAAGCAAAACAAAACCGCAACGCTACTTGCGATGCATCCGACTAGCCGTTGTCTTTGTTGGCATAGGTGATTCTCGCCGACTGCTTCAACTCATCTACGAAAGAATTGACCGTATCGGCATAATCATCCTGAGCCTTTTGCTGCTGCAGATAGCTCCTGATATATTCGCGAACCGTCATGTTGCTGTCAGGCGTTATGTAATCGTCTATGCCCAAAAACTTGGGATCAACATGGGCGGTCGCCTTGACGATATGGTATCCTTGAGTGGATTCCACGACTTCAGGGGCTATGTCGCCGGCTTCCAAAGTGAAAACGACATCAACGAAATGATCGCCGAGCACATTCGTGGCATTGCTTGTCACAGAACCGATGTCGCCGCCGCGAGGCACGCTATCGGAGTCCTCGGAATATTGGCTTACAGCCCTTTCGAAAGTTATGATGCCGCTTTTGATATCAGTCAGTACGCTTTTCAACTTCTCCAATGCCTTGCTATTGGCGGAAACATCATCGCTTTTTCTTGCGAAAACATGCGAAACCCTTATGTATTCCGGATTGACGAATTGGGTCTTGTTCCTTCTGTAGAATGTGGAGACCTCGCTATCGCTGATAATCGCAACCTTATCGAGCTCTGCGCCTTTCTTCGACCTGACGTACTTATCCACGAGAAGAACCTTCTTAAGCTCTTCCTTGTATTCGTCCACGCTTGATATGCCGGAAGTGCTTGAAATGACATATTCATCGAATTCGGAATCCGATAGCGCCCGTCCCAATTGCGCTTCAATCTGCTTGCGAGCCTGATTCAAGCGCTCGTTGACCTCGGAATCAGTAACTCGAACGCCATCACGTTCCGCGCTCATCAGAAAAACCTTGTCGTTTATCAGGACATCGAGAACCTCATCTTCCGTGTTATCCACGCCGAGTTCCTTGTATTCCCTGACTTTAGCATCGAGATCGGACTTGGTGATAATCTCCGTCTTGCCAGCAACAGTCACGCTCGCCATAGCCTGCGAGGGCGCGGAGAAAAGCGAGAACGGCGCCGAAAAGGCTTGCGAAGGCAATGAAAGCGCGAATACGATAGCAACTATGGCCTTAAACTTCTTGCTCATCCTTCCGCTCCTATTTTCAAATCGTCTCGGAAACGGACGACGAATCCGCAGTCGCATCCTGAGAAGCAGGCGCGGCATTTTCAACCTGCGTCCTTTCATATTCCCTCAAGACGTCGTCCTTCTTCAGACTGCCTTTGCTTGTGAAAGCAAGCGAAAGCGCCAAAGCGAAAAACAAAACGGAAAGCACGGTTGTCGTCTTAACCACCACCGATGCCGTTTGCGCACCGAAAGCGCTGCCGCCCGTACCGCCGAAAATCCCGGCAAGACCACTTTGCTTCTCATCCTGAATCGAGACAAGCAAAATCAGCAAAACGCTGACCACAATGAATACTATGACTAAAATCAAAGACAAAACGCTCATATTGCAAACCTACAAACACTTATTAGCTGCTCAAAACCAATAACGCCTAAACACGCCGTCAAATTGCGCAACGCTTTAGAATATCATAATGAAAATCTTTTTGCAAATCCCGTCCTCCGCCACTGGCAAACATATCAAATCGGAAGGTGATCTTTCGTTCACTTACCAAGCTGAACGAATTTCTCGACATGCTGCGCGAACATGACGCCCATGCCTTTCTCCTGAAGGCACTCGAGACTGGTGACGGCCTCTTCGATGACCTTCGTCTTATCCTTTTCGCTTATCATCCAGATCATTTCCTTTTCCGGAACTATGGTTATGCCGAGAAACGAGTTCTGATCGCTGGCGAGAGCTGTCCCTCTAGCATCGGCGACGGTCCCGC
>DMKZ01000103.1 GCA_003454065.1 Spirochaetaceae bacterium | reverse complement strand
AATGGTGAGCGTCGAAGGGCTGATAAGAAACGGCGAAAGGACATTCGATTTGCTGCGCCTTGCAGATAACGAAAAGCCCGAGATGGCTGTCGTGCAATTCTTCGGAGCGGATCCGTCGAGCTTTTCGAAGTCCGTCGAGATTCTTTTGAAACAATATCGGCCGCTATGCATAGACATAAACGCAGGGTGTTCGGTTCGCAAAGTTGTGAAAACCGGTGCCGGCGTCGCTCTCATGGGGAACCCGAAAAAGGCGCATGATATAATCAAAGCGATGAAAGATGTCGATTCGTCGCTTTTGGTTAGCATAAAATTCAGACTCGGTTTGAACTATGATTCCGTTAGCTATTTGGATTTCGCGGAACATGCAGCGCAAGCAGGCGCTGATATTATGACGTTGCACCCTAGAACCGCATCGCAAGGTTTTTCCGGTGCAGCCGACCATGCGCGCACGAAGGCTTTGAAGGAGGCTTTTCCGGAAAAAATCGTAATTGCCTCAGGGGATGCATTCGAGATGCGATCTGTCGATGAAGTCCTATCGCTTTCGTCGTGCGATGCGGTGATGATGGCCAGAGGACTCATAGGCAATCCGTTCGCATTTGAAGGCAGGAACAAGACTGAAGTTCCGTCAGATGAGCGAATCGCCGCATACAACAGGCATTACGAGCTTCTCAAGCATTACGAAGGCGAACGCAAAGCCGACTTTTTGATTCGAAAATTCGCAAAAGCGTATTTGTCCGGAATCGATAAATGTCTTATAGATGGCGTATCTTCAAAAGCATCCATGAAAAATGCCCTGTCGTAGCCATTGACTGACGACAGAGCCCTGAAATCGATTCGGAGGTTTCTTCAAAATTGATTCCAAGATGATGCGAAGGCTATTTCGAACCAGGATTCAAGTCGATATCGCCATCCCTGCGCTTACGCGCTTCCTTGACCACCGCGCTTGACATCGCGAACAGGGCGATGACGTTAGGCAGGACTATTATTTGATTGAAGAAGTCCTGAAGCTCCCATACAAGGTCGTTTGAAAGAATCGAGCCGAGAAAGACGAAAGCGAGTGAAATCACGGCATAAACGGCCGCGCTTTTTTTGCCGAAAAGATAGATCATGTTGACTTTCCCGAAGAAATTCCAGCCGAGTATCGTCGAGAATGCGAAGAAAAGCAAGCATACGGCTACGAAGATCGATCCCAGCGAATCTCCCATAAGGGACGAGAATGCTATGGGTGCGAGATTCGTTTTGGTTATGCCGTCTATTGCTCCGTTATGGAGGATTCCGCCTTTTGTATAGCAAACCGATATGACCACCAAAGCAGTCATTGTCAGAACGATGAACGTATCGACGAAAAGTCCTATCATTGCGACAACGCCTTGTTCATGCGGATATTTGACGTTTGCCATCGCATGCGCGTGCGGAGTGGAGCCCATGCCCGCTTCGTTTGAGAAAAGCCCTCTTTTCACACCTTGGCTGATGGCGGTTTTCAGTGCGTATCCGATGCTTCCTCCTATGATTGCGTCAGGCGAAAAAGCGTATTTGAATATGAGTGCGAATGCTTCTGGAACATGGGTTATCTTCGATGCTATGACTGCTATGCAGCCGAGAAGATAGAGGATCGCCATGGCGGGGACGAGCTTTTCGGTTACGGATGCGATTCTTTGAATTCCGCCGAGGAAGATAAGCGCGGCTATGATCGTGATCGCAAGTCCGATCGACCATGCAGGGATTTTGAATGCGGTCTGGCATGTTTCTCCTATCGAATTGGATTGAACCATCGCCCCCATGAATCCGAGCGCCAGTATGGCTGCGATTGCAAAGAGTCCTGCGAGGAATTTTCCGAGTTTGCCCGGAAATGCCCTTTTGATGTAATAGACGGGTCCTCCGTGCAGCTGGCCGTCATCATCCTTGATTCTGGTTTCTATGGCGAGAACGGCTTCCGAATATATCGTGGCCATTCCGAAGAATGCTATTATCCACATCCAGAAAACGGCGCCCGGGCCTCCCATGGCTATGGCAGTAGCCACGCCCACGATGTTGCCGGTGCCGACCCTTCCGGAAAGGGACATACAGAAGGCCTGGAAGGAAGAAATGCCTTTGCGGGAGCCGCTTTCGTCGATATGGGCGGGAGCGAAAAGGGACCTTACCATAAGGCCGAAGCGGCGTACCTGCAGGAAGCGTGTGCGTATGGAGAAGTACAGACCGGCACCGACGAGCAGAACCACCAGGGCGGGGCTCCACACGATATCGTTGATTATGGATACTGTCTTCTCGAGCACGTTATTTTTGGGTGACGCTTGTTATCTGCGCCTCTTGTTTTTCTTGTTCTTCTTGGCGTGGGCCGCGATGACGCCTGCCACGAGTGCCACTATTGCGATGCCAATGATAATGTAGGTGGTGGCGCTGGCATTGTCTCCCTTGACCCTGGACCACATGTCGAGCAGGTTCTGGGTGCGGTCGCCGCTGTCATGCATCATGCCGCAGCGGGCAATGATTTCAGCTGAAGGATACATTACCGGATTGATGTGCGCAGCGGCAGCTTCGGGGCCGAAGAAATAACTGGCATCCTCGGCTTCGAAAGCCTCTTCATCGCTGATCGCTTCAAGGATCTCGGGCCCGCCTACGCAGCTCACATAGCCGATTTCGTCCATGTTGCGCAGCGCATTTTCGGGCTTGCACATGAAATTGATGAAGTAACGGGCGGCCTTGACGTTTTTGGCATATTTCGGGATCACCCAACCGTCGAACCACACGATGCTGCCTTCCTTCGGAACGACGAAATCGAGACCTACGCCTACTTCAGCGGCCTCGTCGATTGCCCATTGGGCGTCTCCGCTCCAGGTGACATTGAGCCATGCCTTCTCCTGGGTCATGCGCTCCTTTCCGAAATCGGCCTCCCAGCCGGAGACATTGTCCTTGAAGGAATTGAGGAAATCTTCCACCTGGGCGATGTCTTCGTCGGACGCGTCAAAGCATATCTTTTCGGTATCCATCTCGCCGGCGTCAATCTTGTCGCGGTTGAGAGCTATGCGGAGTGAGGTGTAGATATCGCGGAAGGCGTCCTTCATGAAAAGCTTGCCCGCCCATTTGGGATCCTGGAGGGCATACCATGTGGAAACCTCGTCGCGGGTTGCGTGCTTTGTGTTGTAGAGGAAGCCTACAGTGCCCCACATGTAACCTACGGAATAGTCGTTGGCATTCTTGCCGGAACCGTCTATCTGATTGAATTTGTTGATGATATAGGGCGATACGTTGCTCAGGTAGTTGGGCGTGTCGCCAAAGTCCTTGTCTATCGGAAGAAGCAGGTCGCTGCGGAGCATGCGCTCGATAATGTATTCGGAAGGACATACGACGTCGAAATCCTCATGTCCGAGTTCGATCTTCGAGAGCATGATTTCGTTGATGTCGAAGAGCTGATAGACAATCTTGACAGGCTCGCCGGTCTGTTCTTCATACCACTGTTCGAATTCACCGATGAGAGCCTCGTCGATGTAGTCGGCCCAGTTATAGA
>DMKZ01000053.1 GCA_003454065.1 Spirochaetaceae bacterium | reverse complement strand
CGCTTGATTTCGTCCAAGGCAGGCTTGCCGCTGGAATTTGTCAGCACGATGTTTTTGCCGTCTGCCTTGAGAACAGGCTTTTCGGGTATCCCGGAAACGCTAGCCGATTTGGACGACGTCGTCTTGCCGGTGGTTTCGTTTCGGACGACAACCGAGACGTTTCTGATTTCATTGTCGGCTTCTACATCCTTATCGACATTGTAGAAAACAGGATTGTCTCCGTTTCTGTAGGTTGTCGTGCTTTTCTCGCCGTTTTTGAATGTGCTGGTGATGTCTATGACCATATCATTGAGCTCATCAAATCCTATTGGAGACTCGATAGATAGTTGGTATCCGAGCTTATTCGATGTTGAAACGGGTTTCAAATCCACGGATTTGACAGGGGAGAGTATATACGATTCGACTTTCACCGATTTTCCGATTCCCAAGTCGTTGAGCGGAACTATATTATAGGAATACCGAACATTAGCTCTTGCCGAATCATCTATGAAGTACAAGTAGCCGAATTCGTTGTCCGTTTTCAGCTCATCGCCGGCTTCCGTATCGATCATAAGCATTTCGGCGCCGCCGCTAACGCTTTTGTATATCTTATAATAGACTTCCCCTTCCGACACGGTCGCAGGTTCGAAAGTGACTTTTATGCCATCGGTTTCAGCGCCTTTGCCTGGATCTCCCAACACCACGCTTCCCGGCGCGCCTTGAACGATCGTGTAGCCGATTCTGCTTTCGGACATATCCGAAAGAGTCTTGTCCGACGAAACGGATCTGATAGCAAAATACAAATTCTTTCCGTATTCATTCGGCGATGGGTAATATTCATATGGCACATCATCAAGCTCTGTGAAATCGTTGAGCGTCGCGATAGGACTGAGGTGATCGAGATCATTGCCGTTATCGGATTTGTATATGCGATATTGCGATGCGCCCGGAGTTTGCGAGAATACGATCGAAATCTTGTCTTCGGATTCGCCTTTGCTGACGCTAAGCTCTTGGGGCGGAATCAGGTACGAGCCGAACACCACATTGCTATCAAGAGTGGTCTCCTCGGTTATGAGCGAGGTGGCGCTTATCTTGTATGCATAAAACGTATTCTTATCCGTCAAATACGTGGCTTTGTCTTCGAAGTAGGGCTCGAAGCAATCGCTGACCTCTGCAAATTCGGCATTTTTGACAATCTCGCTGCTCAGCGATGGAAGCCGCGTCGTATTCAATTTGGCGCGTTTGACCGTGTAGAAACTCGCTCCCGGAACCTCGTCCCATGTCACTCTTATCTTGTCCGTGTATTTCCCTTCGGAGCCCCTAAGGTTGCTGACAATGCAATCCTTGTTGAATGTCGGTTCGCTTTGCAAGGCTCCGCTGGAAGGAGATGCTTGAATCCCCTTGCCGTTCAGGATGCGGAAGTTGCAGGAAAGCGGAAAGATCAAGAGAACTGAAATGCTGACTATGAAAAGTAATGTTTTCCTCACTGACTAATTACCTCTTCGCCACTCAAAGAATCGTCCTGTAATCTTCATTGATGTCCTCGACCTTCACGTAATTTGTTTTGCCTTTATAGACAACAGTGTAAATGCCGCCTGTTCCATCCACGCGTATCGGACTATTCGAATCGTGCAATTCTATATCATACGTATCATCTACAAACAAATTATCATGCTTAACGTATTTTTCTCCGAAATTACCATCCACCAGCTTTCCAAATGATATTATAGCATCTCCATAAGTCTCGCCCATGGAAATCTTTACTTCTCCTCTCATATCGCTGTCGCCGTAGTATGGTGAAATACCTGTATCGCAGTAATGATAGCCGAGATAGACAAGTTTGTTTGTTTTGCCGTAGCCGCCACCGCCATCAACTCCGGTTATAATGGTTTTGTTCGTTGTTAGTTTCACGCCGGTTTCCAAATCCTCGTAATTGTTAAATGAAATATATCCGGTCCCTCGAGCGCATGTATTGCCATGCTTCTGAAGTTTGGAATATAAGGGATCACCTGAACTTCCATATGGCTTATCACTATTAAGACGCCACCAGTCACCATCATAAAAAGAGTTCAAAACAGGAATCGACTGTTTCAACGCATGGTGAAGCAAAGTGACAATTTCAATCGGTTTGTATTCGCTAACCGACAATGCAGCTATAAAGGCAGTCGATGGCTGATCCCCATTAAGCGAACGAACTTCAATCGTCTGCGATGAGCTTTTAGTCACGTCTTTCAATTGCGGTCTCTCTGTTTCGATTACTATGTTGTCGTATTCGTCTATGCTCACTTTTGGAGAGTCCCAATTTCCGTTTTTCAAATTGAAATCCTGTGTCTCACCATCTATTTTGAGCCTTAGACCTGTGTAAAGGATGGGTGGTTTGACAGTAATCAGGTATGTGCCTGGTGCATTTTCCTTTTCTTCAGGCGTGACTATCTCCGGAGGTGATAGTATGAAACCGGAATTGTCGATCTGTCCGTCGTTGTTCTTATCTTCGAAATATGTTTGAATATGGCTTTGGGCGGTTTTTCTGACAACGCTGGAAACGGTGTATTCGTATTTCCGGTTTATTCTGACGTCTTCGTCATTGCAGGAATTTGTTTGAGCGTTGTCTTTTACGGCAATATATTGGATCTGATCCCAATTCGTAAGCCCTTCTTCACGTCTATAGACAATATATCCGGAAGCGCCATCAACTGCATCCCACGATACGACGATTTTATCGCCATAATCGCCTTTGGTGGCTTTGATGTTCTTCGGCGGCTTTATCCACGTGCCTTTGATTGGGGTGAGAAGATTATTGCTTATCGTCACTCCGGTGACGACAGGCTTGACTACGAACCAGAAATCATGATTGAGGGGGTAGCCGTCGTTGAAGGACGCCGGATTCAAATCGGACGCATTCAGGATATATTCGCGTTCGCTCCTGCCTTTTTTGACAGGAATGTTTTCAAAAATATCATTCGATAAGGCCTCGTCGCTATATACGTTTATTTCGTATCTTGAAGCGCTCGGCACTTCCGACCACTTGACGATTATCCTATCATTGTATTTGTCCTG
>DMKZ01000146.1 GCA_003454065.1 Spirochaetaceae bacterium | reverse complement strand
TAACGCACTTGATTATATCAGTTTTGCCAAGATATTTCAAAACGTATCCGTTTTCAGTGAGCAGTTCTATCAGATTGCTGCGTCCGTTAGCCCTCAGATACTCATAGGATTTCATGCTCGCGCACCTGATCTCCTCATGCATGCGTTGCCGGTCGGCACCCCTTTTGCAAGCCTCCATTATGAGAACTTCCGTTCCGGAATACGCACCGAACCTATCGAGATTCGCACGCACCGCGACCGTATCGACTTCAAGCCCCGACAACGTCTTATTCAACGTGATCAATATCTCGTCTATGCACAAAAACCCTCCGCTGAGTATCATTCTCCTATTCGCGCTGTCATCGAGCGTGCGCTCGAGAATGCTATTCGCCCCGTTCTCCCATGCCACCTGAACGAAGGATTGGACCATCCTGCAAAGCGACGATACCTTCTCCATGCTCACAGGATTCCTCTTAAAGGGCATGGCGGACGAGCCAACCTGATTTTTCGAAAACGCCTCGCGCAATTCGCCGCCTATTCCGGAGCTTTGGAGCATGCGCGCGTCGATAGCGAATTTAGCGCATATCAATGCGATTTCAGATAAAAGCGTCAGCACGCGGTAATCCTGACTTCTCGGATATACCTGAGTGGTAACCTGAAACGCCTTCAAGCCGAGAAGGGAGAGAGCGTCCTTCTCCAGCTTCTCCGCGCCTTTGAAACCCAAAAGCAGCTCATAGCTCGAAGCATTCCCGCAAGCGCCTTTGAATCCTTTTCCCAAAACCTCGAATTTCTCCAATTCCTTGCTAATTCTGAAGAATTCATCGGCGTATAGCGCGAACCTATAGCCTATCGTAGTGCATTCCGCGCTCTGAAGATGCGTCCAAGCCATAGCCGAAACGCCGGCATACTTTCTTATCAGCGAACAGAATGCGGCAAGAGTCTCATGCAGACGCCGTTTCACGATTTCAAACGATTCCTTTATCCTGATCGCATCGGCATTATCCAATATATCCGCGCTTGTCGCGCCAAGATGCACTTTCCCGCCGCCAACAGGGCATTGTCCGCTGAAAACCTTTATCTCGGCCATCAGGTCATGCCGCGTCTCCTTTTCCACTTCCAAGCTTTTCGGTATATCGACATCGGCTTCATGCGCTTTGATATCGGCGAGTTCCTCATCGCTGACAAGCCCGAACCCATTTTGCGCCTCCGCCAAAGCAACCCACACCTTGCGCAAAAGCCGGCGCTTATGCTCCTCCGACCATATTCGCCTCATCTCATCCGAGGCGTATCTCCACGAAAACACCGAAGCGAAACCGGAAAAATCCATATCCGACATTTTTAAAACACTTTCCTTCTCGGAAACATCCATTGTTATGTCAGCATCGACACTATTTTCCGTATCTGCTCTTCAGTCGCGCCTCCGCTCTTGAGATAGCGCATCGCACCGTTCCTCAACCCCTCTCTCGAAAGGTTCTTCGCATCGCTGACGCCTGCGATCACCTTGAGCATTTCATCTATGTTATTGCTGACTATCACGGCATACTTTTGAGAATCCTTCTCTTTGGTTATGCTATAATAGTTCTTATAAGACAGCATGTAATCGCCGACAATTTCCTCGTAACTCGCACCCATGAGAGCCTCCAAGAGCGCGGAAACGAAACCGGCTCTGTCCTTGCCCTCGGTGCAATGAACCAGAATCGGACCGCTTGCATTCATGTCGGCAAGCTTGCGCAATCCATCCACCAACTTGGTTTTAAAATCAGATGAGCTGAAATCCACCGCCAAAGACAGCGGAAGAACGCGACCGGAATCGAAAAGCCTGATGTAATACGAGCTTTTGAAATCGTCTTTTTCCGTGTATCTGTTTATGTCGTTCCTGCTGTCCGCCAAATTCAAAACCAGCGAGATTCTCGCACCCTGAACCAACTGATCGGCATACAAGGCGCGCGAGTGACTGTTATCGATGGGGCTTGCGCTCCGATAGAGCTTGCCGGCGCCTATGTCTCCGACTTTGACATTCCTGAAGTTGGCGAAAACCTCATCGCTTTCATAATCGCTGCGATTGTCCGAATACGAAAGGGAATTAAGCGCCTGCTCTCTGAAATATCTGCCCTTCGATGTAAGACGTATAGTGCAGGCGTTGCCTTCCTTGAGGCCTCCTATCTCGTTTATCTTGCCATAATTTATGCAAACCGCAGCGAATTTATGGCCGGGATACGCCCTGAGAAGCGGTTCTCCCTTCTTGACATAATAGCCATTGTAAAAAGGAATGTCCTTCAACCTATACCCATTGGAAAATTCAACCGTAACTCCGTCTCCGAGCTCGAAACCGTTAGACAAAAGATCCTGAATCGGAATGTTCAAAACGGCATGACCATATTTCTCGAAAGATGTTATCACGCCTTTGACTTCTTTTGCGGCCGCTTTGGGGGCAACCGTTTCGGAAACATTAACCGAACCAACTGAGGAATCCGCTCCGACGCGGCTTCCCGATGCGCATGCGCCGCAAAGCGCAAATGCAGCCGCAAACAATACGGCCATAACGATTTTATTAAACATACGCCACCTCCAAAAAATCAAAGCTCACCGCCGCTGCGCAGCGAATAAAGCAGCTCGCCCGAAAGATACGATTTCAAAACACCTTCTTCATCAAGCACTATGCTTCCGTCCTGAGCGAAATCCACAGCAATGCCATTGGCAATCTTATTCCCGCAAACATCATAAAGCTCGCATTCCGAACCCAGCACGGAGCTTTTTCTCCGATACTCGTCCATCCAAGCGGAACCGAGCGGCTCCGACCAACCTCGGATAATCCTGTCGGCAAGATCGCAAAGCATTTTGCGTTCCGTCACCACATCCCGACGGCTTTCGCCAAGAATGGAGACTGCTCTGTACTTAAGGTCTTCCGGAATCGCATTGAACACGTTTATTCCAATCCCGGATATGCAATACCCAGGGCCGGATTCGACAAGTATTCCGACGCATTTCCTGCCATCCAGAACTATATCGTTCACCCATTTGATCTTCAAGTCAATATTAAAGAAATCCTCTAAAATCTTCAATATCCTCACACTTGTTTTCAATGTGATATTCGCCGGCTCCGCAATGCCGTATTCTAAAAAGGAAATGTAAAGTCCGCCTTCTCCGCTCGAAAACGACCTGCCGTTCCTGCCTCTGCCGGATGTTTGCGAAAAGGCGCAGCAGCAAACCGTTTCCTTGCAATCATCGCTCGAATGCTCCGAAACGAAACGCTTGAGATAATCGTTCGTGCTGTTCAACTGCTCGAAAAAAAAGGTTTTCAAAGCTTCACCCTGTTTTCAAATGCGGAATACAAGGCTCTGGAACTTGCGAAGGAAATATCCGCTCCGCTTTGCAAACCGCTAGACAACCTGCTGAATATGATGTCCGGACAGATCTCTCCTATCGCATTCTTCACATACGAGGCGGTGACATCCCCTTCGTCATCTGGATTGGTGGCGATTATTATCTCCTTTATCCCGCCTGCCAAAGAGCGCTTCTTCAAAGATTCTATATTCAGCATCTCAGGGTATATTCCATTATATGGGGAGATGCGCCCCCAAAGCACATGGTAAAGGCCGTCGAAGACTTTGCTTTCTTCAAATGAATGGACATCTTCGGATTCCTCGACCACGCATATCCTATCCTTTTTCCTAAGGCTTGACGAGCAAATGCTGCAAACTTCATTTTCAGTAAACATACCGCATACAGGGCACTTGCCCACCTTGGATTTCAAATCGGACATGAGCTTGACTAGATTCGAAACGTAGTCATCCTTCGCTTTAAGCAAATGCGTCACGATGCGCCTGGCTGATTTCGAGCCAACGCCCGGAAGCTTGGAAATCTCGTATGAAAGGCTTTCGATCAAATCCATTTGCAATACATCAAATCGGATCCGTCAGTCCGTCCTTGAATATATCAAGAACGATATCATGCTCAGCGGCATCATCCGCAAACTCGCGTTCCTCGGAATTCGCCCGAATGTCGTCATTACGGCTTTCATGCGCCGTTTTCGCAGTCGCTTTCCGCCCCGACGAAGACGGCTCTGCATAATGTCGCCCTTCGATCGCAAAGCCGCCATGCTGCGCTTCCCGATCCTGCGATGCGGATTCATCCGAATTAGTCTGATCGTCGGGAGCCGCCGTTTCATAAGCCGCCAGCCTCTTCGCTATTTCGAAATTCGAAAGCCTGACTTTTATACGAGCGAGATTGGTCAGGAAAAGCTCGCAATCGAAACTCGGATTCACGCTATATCTCATGTCGCGATAAAGCGAAAGAA
>DMKZ01000007.1 GCA_003454065.1 Spirochaetaceae bacterium | reverse complement strand
CTTCCACGCTCAAGCCTCCGGATGAAGTCCTGAGCAATTCCGGAACCAAATCGTTATAAAGAACGATCTTGTGAAAATCAATCCATGACCCCACCTTATCGTAGTCCGAAAGAAGAGTTTCATAGGATAATCCGGGAAAGAAACGCAGGAAACCCGGCAAGTCCATTTTAAGAACTTCCATGCATTCCCTTATCCTTTTTTCGGAAAGGCACGGCACAATACTTTTATAAGGAGACGCGTCAAACATTTTCGCACCAAAAAAAAACTTGCCCTGGTATCAACCAAGGCAAGCAATCAAAAACCAGCGCAAAGCTGGAAATCAGGAGTTCTCCTTTTCGAATCTGATCATGAAATCCCTGAGGAATTCGACATCAGCAGTAGGAAGCGAATTGTAAAGCGAGGCACGAAGCCCGCCGACGCTCCTGTGTCCTTTAAGACCAAGCATCCCATTATCCTTAGCCTGCTCGAGGAATTTGGCCTCCAACTCGGAGTTTCTAATCCTGAAGCAAATGTTCATCCTTGACCTGAATCTCTTATCGACCGGAGAATAATAGAAATCGGAGTTATCGATCACATCATAGATCATGCCGGATGTGATAAGACTCCTATCGTACATCCCCTGAACGCCGCCATTGGATTTTATCCATTCCAGAACAAGCTTCACAGCCCAAATCGAAAACACCGGAGGAGTATTGTAAAGCCCCTTCTCCTTGGAATGCCTGCCGTAATCGAGATAAGCGGGAATGTTCCCGTTCCTGTTATCAAGCATAGACTTCTTCATGATTATAAGCGTTGCGCCCGCAGGACCAAGGTTCTTCTGGACGCCGCCGTAAATCATCGAGAACTTCTCGATAGGAACAGGCTGCGAGAAGAAATTGGAGGACATGTCGCAAATGAGCGGAATATCTCCGGTCTCCGGATACTCCTTCCATTCAAGTCCCCCTATGGTTTCATTAGCGCAAATATACACATAGGCGCTGTCATCGGAAAACCTAAGCGAGCCCGGCTCCGGAAGCGTCGAGTACTTACTGTCCTTGCCATCGAAGATGACATTGACCCTCCCCAGCTTTATGGCATCCTCGGTGGCTTTGTTGGCCCAAACGCCAGTCATCGCATAATCCGCCGTCTTGCCTTTCTTGAGGAAGTTGTAAGGTATCATTGTGAATTGCAATGTCGCGCCGCCGCCGAGGAAATAGACATCGTAGTCTTCCGGAATGGAATAGATCTCCCTCACGAGAGCAAGGCACTCGTCGTACATCTTCTCGAACATTCCGCCCCTATGCGAAGCCTCTATCATGCTCAAGCCGTTGCCCTGATAATCGACAATATTCCTCTGGATCTCCTCGAGGACTTCAACAGGCAGAACGCAAGGTCCTGCGAAATAATTCTTCTTTCTCTCCATTTCAACCACCTTCGGAAATTAGATTTTCCCTTCGCTGATGAGCTTCTCTATCGTAGCGATGACCTCATCGCCTATCCTCAGCATATTCTCGTTCGTATTGGCGCCGACATGGGGGGTAAGCGTGGTTTTCGCACTCTTGAAGATGGGGTAATCCATGCTGAAAAGTTTCTCTGGATCATCGGTGGGATAGACATCAGTAGCATACCAGCTGAGTCTTCCCTCATCAAGCGCGTTCTTCACATCTTCGGCATTTATGACCTTGCCCCTGCACGTGTTGATAAGAATCGGCGCCTTCTTCATCTTGCTGATAAGGCTTGCATTTATCATGCCTTCGGTATCCGGCGTAGCAGGAACATGAAGGCTGATTATATCGGCGTTCTCAACCGCTTCTTCAACGGTCGGAACGAATTTCACGCCTTCGGTCGGAACGACGAAAATGTCGTGCGCGACCACATTCATGCCGAAGGCAATGCACCTCTTAGCCACCTGGCGCGCGATATTGCCCATTCCTATGAAGCCGATGGTCTTTCCATAAAGCTCATTCCTCTTGGTGCTCTTATACCACTCCTTGTGCTTCATCCCATGATGATAATAGCAAATGTTGTTTATGGACGAAAGCATGAGCGCAAAGGTAAGTTCCGCAACAGCGATCCCGCTCGCTTTCGGAGTGTTGGTGACTATAATCCCCTTGCTCTCGGCGTATTCCTTGTCGATATTGTCAATACCGACTCCGCCGCGGATTATGAGCTTGCAGTTGTAAGCGCCGTCAATCCACTCGCGATCGCATTTCGTCTTGGCGCGAACGAGAACGACATCCGCCTCGCCGACCCTAGATTTGTCGTCGGTGACCTCGCCGAACCTTTTCAGCTTCTCGGGCAAAGTCTTATCAAAAGCATCCGAAATCAAAATAAGCATGTTTCTTCCCCTCTCAAAGAATGTTTGTTACGGTTAATGATACCACTTTGCCCTTATAATTGCAAAGCGAATCACAAATACATCGTTCTGTATTTCTGGACGGTTCTGCGCGAGATGCTGATGCCCCTTTTTTCAAGAATCCGTCGTATGTTCTCGTCGGAAAGCTTCTTTGGGCTCGATTTTATTATATCGCTTATCGCATTCACGACATTGCTCTTGCTATTGCTCCCGTCGGCGGATTTTTCCATGAGGTCGGAAAGCGGCATGCAGCGATCCTCGAACTGAATATAGTTGGATGCGACGATTCTCGATGCGGTAGAAATCGAAATGTCCGAATAACGCGCTATGTCCTTCAGCATGAGCGAATGCTTCGAATCGGACTTGCCCATCAGCCAATTCAATTGCTTGCTGACCATGAAGTATGCGATTGTGGAAAGAGACCTGTTCCTGGAATCAATCATCGAAGTCAGAAGAGATATGTCCTTCTTGCAATTATCCACGAATTTTCTCCCTTCAGCATTAAGAATGGCCTTGTCGTAGGCATCGTCCGTCTCTATGGCAGGAAGCATGTCGTCCTTGACTGTTATATGCACTTCATTATGCTCGATCTTCACGTTGATCGTAGGAATCACATATTGAAACGACGGCCCCGAATAGTCCCTGGCGGGATTCGGATCCAGCTTTCGGACGATTTCAAATGCTTTTCTTATTTCGTCTTCATTGGCATGGTGGACGGACGCAAGTTCTGCAAACCGGTTCTTTGAAAACAATTTGAAATCGTTTTCGCTCAGCAATTCGCCCGCCAAGTCCAACATCTTTTCGCTGATGCCTTCCTGCAAAAAACCCGCCTTAAGCGCCTTGAGCTGTTTTCCGAGCGAGTCATACACGTCCATGGCCGCGCACCCGACAGGATCAATGGAGGATATGACATCCACCATCCTGCCATAAAGC
>DMKZ01000168.1 GCA_003454065.1 Spirochaetaceae bacterium | reverse complement strand
TCACGGATATCGTTCTCACTACCGAAGGCCAGGATGAAAGGCTGAAGGCATCCCACGAGCTTCAGCGTTATCACGCAAGCATTGTTGCGCAGGTCCCCTTGTATGTTCCCGACATGGTGATAGCATACAGAAAGGGGCTGAAGGGCGTCGTGCTTTATGGCGGCGGTCAGCATGATTGGTCCAAGGCGTATGTGGAATTGTAGCCTGTTCGCTACGTTCCGAGTGGAAAGCGCAAATTGTCACAGACGAGGTTTTCGAAAAGATATCATTGGGGGGGGATGATCGATGATGGACGATGCTGATAGCGAAATCAAGCGATTTGCCGAAGCGATGCTGAAGGCGAAGGATATTGTCGTTCTCACCGGTGCGGGCATATCCACTTTGAGCGGCATTCCGGATTTTAGGGGGAATGGCGGGGCATATACCAAGGATTTCAAAGGTATGAGAGTTGAGGAGATACTGAGCATAGATTTCTTTCATTCCCATCCTGAAATCTTTTATGACTGGTGCAAGGACGTATGGTACGATCTGGACCTTTACAAGCCGAACATAGTGCATACGTGCCTTGCCAAGTTGGAAGGATCGGGCAGGATTCGCGGGATATATACGCAAAATATTGATATGCTGCATCAAAGAGCGGGGAGCAGGAAGGTTTATGAGCTGCACGGATCGCCTGCGCATAACAGGTGCGTGAAGTGCGGAAAGGATTTTGCCTATGATGCGGTGGCGCCTACGATCAGAAAGGGTGAAGTTCCGCATTGCGATAAGTGCGGAGCGGTTGTCAAGCCAGATATAGTGCTGTATGGCGAGGGCTTGGACGGCGGTATGCTGGAACGCGCTTTTGAAGATTTTCAATCGGCGGAAATGTGTTTGGTCCTTGGAACGTCGCTGACCGTTTCCCCTGCGAGCTCTTTGCCTAATCTGGCATTGAGGTCCGGAAGGAAAGTTGCCATAGTCAATATGTCGGAGACGTATTTGGATGACGCGGCAGATTTCAAGCTGAGCGATTTGAAAGCGGCGTTTGAGACATTAAATGGGATGCTATGAAAAAGGAAGATTTGATCAAAAAGCCTTTCAAGGTGCTTGACCACGGGTATGTGGAGCTTATAGACTATATGGGTTCCGATGAGATGATCACGAATGCGGCGCGCGTTTCGTATCAGAACGTCAAGACGAAATCGCAGGATAGGTTTCTGATAGATTATCTTATGAGAAACGAGCATACTTCGCCTTTCGAACAGGTCGTGTTCACGTTTCGTCTGAAGATGCCGATATTCGTTGCCAGGCAATGGGTCAGGCATAGGACAGCGAGGATGAACGAGGTTTCCGCCAGATACAGCGTGTTGGGAACCGATTTCTATATGCCTGAAGATGCGGATATGAATTATCAAAGCAAGGATAACAAGCAAGGCAGGGGCGAAGCCATGTCTGCCGAGGATTCCCGAAAGGCAAAGGATGTGATGTCGAAGTGCTATGACATTCTCGAAAAGAGCTATAAGGAGCTTTTGGACACAGGGCTTTCCAAGGAAATCGCAAGGATGATACTTCCGCTTTCCGTTTATACGGAGTTCTATTGGCAGATGGATTTGCACAACCTCTTTCATTTCCTTAAATTGAGGCTTCATAAGCATGCTCAGCTTGAAATCAGAAGATACGCCGAGAGAATTTTGGAAATGGTGGGGAACGTCTGTCCTATGGCTACCGAAAGCTTTATCAACCATAATTTGAAATCCGTGAGAATTTCCGAGAAGGAAGCGGAGATGATCGCAGGCAATTTGGATTTTGATGCCATCAAGGGCGAAGAAAGGGATTTGAAGATATTGAAGGAGAAATTCCAGAAGTGATTCGCGTTTTACTGGTCGATGATGAGAAGAACTTCATAGACGGGGTTTCGCTTCTTCTTGAAGACTACGATTGCAAATGCTCGGTGGCTTATAACGGTCGCGAGGGCTTGTCCGCGCTTGAGAAGAGCGCTTTCGACGTGATAGTGACGGATCTCATCATGCCGGAGATGGATGGAATCGCTTTTCTGACCGAAGCTCATCGCCTATATCCCGAAATACCCTCGATAGTCATGACGGCGCATGGGGGAGATAAGGAGAATAGGATCGTTCGGGCGCTTGGTGCGAAGAATTTCATTCTCAAACCTGTCGATGTTGATCAGCTTGCCAACATGATCGATAACTTGAATGAGAGCTCCAGATTGGCAAGCGAAAGGGATTTTTTCAAGGAGAAGCTTCGCGAACACGAATCGAAAAGCAACCTTACGGAAGTCATGGGGAAGTCGGTTGCGACAAGGCAGCTTGTCAAGCTTGTCCTGCAGGTTGCTCCGACCGATCTCAGCATACTCGTGACAGGAGAATCGGGCGTGGGCAAGCAAGTGGTTGCCGAAAGCATTCACAAGAATTCGCTTAGAAGCGGAGCGGCTTTCGTCGATGCTCATTGCGCTTCGTTTTCGCCCACGCTTTTGGAGGATGAGCTGTTCGGGCACGAGAAAGGCGCTTATACGGGCG
>DMKZ01000152.1 GCA_003454065.1 Spirochaetaceae bacterium | reverse complement strand
TCGAAACGGGATCGTCGGGATAGTTTACCCGCCCGCCGAAAGCAATGAAATTCGCACCGTTATGCTCTCTCGACAATATGGCAACATCCTCGTTCTGAGGAAGGGCGCAGACTATTCCGCTATGCTTGTTCGCAGCGACCGAAATGCCTATTCCGCTTCCGCAAACAAGGATTCCGAAATCGTAGTTTCCCCTATCATATTCCGCAACCGCCTTATCGGCCATATCGGGATAATCCACCGACTTCTCGGCGGAATCGACGCCGAGATAGGTCACGACAATGCTCTCCTGATTGAGATAATCGAGAAACCTTTTGGCGAGTTCTACTCCGCCATGATCATTCGCCATGACTACTTTCATTTCACCAGCCCCTTTTGCTTGAGGAACACCTCGGCGTTCTGTATCGATCCGCCTCCGGCTCCCTTGACTATGTTGTTCACCAAGCAGATGAATCCTATCTTATTATGCATCTTCTTCAGACGCCCCGTATATACCACCATTCCGCGCGGCTCGCCCCAAAATGCGTATTTGGGCTGCGGGAAAGTCGTGGCAGGATTATAGACAACCGGCTTGACGGGACTGGATGGCGTTGCGAAAGGAAGTTTGAACTCGTCCCACGCCTTGACTATGTCGTCCGTTTCCACATTCTGCTCGAATTCCAGCCAAATCGCCTCAAGATGACCGAACATGACAGGAACGCGGACGCAATAAGGATAGACCTCGCACTTTATGGAAAGTATTTTCTGGACTTCCTTGATTATTTTGTCCTCCTCCCCGTTGATATAGGGAATGCAGTTATCCGTAATATCAAACGAGGAAAGGCCAGGATAGCCTGCGCCCGAAACGCTCTGGTATGAGCAGATGCTTATGCTTTTTATCTTGAACTTCCTAAGAGGAGCAAGAGCCATGGCCAACCCTGTAGTAACGCAATTCGCATTCGTTATCACGAAACCGCTCTTAGGGTAGCCCTGCTCTTCTATCAATGAAAGCTGCTCGTAATTCGCCTCCGGAATCATGATGGGAACATCGCTATCGTATCTGAGGCTCGCAGCGTTTGAAAAGACCCAGAACCCCTCGTCTCTAAGCTGCGGCTCGGCTTCGGCGGCGACATTTGCCGGAAGAGCGGAGAAAACCACTTTCACGCCTGCTTCCTTCATGGCGTTCATGTTGAAATCCTTAAGCTGGAGCTTGCCTATTTTCTCCGGCATCTCAAACGGAAGAACCCAATGGACAGCCTCTGCGTAAGTCATGCCGGCTCTGGCGGAAGAAGCCACTGGATATTCGATCTCGAACCAAGGATGATCGGCGAGCATCCACAAAAAAACCTGACCGACCGCGCCGGTCGCACCCATTACCGCAACTTTTATCTTCTTTTGCATAGTAAAAGCGCCCTCCACAATTTGCAAGTTGCTCTGAAGAGGTTCTCAAAGCTCTTTTCAAAATTCTAATGTTAAAAGTATCATTGTATTTTATGAAAATATGCTAATTTGTCAAAAATGCCAATCCATCCGGCATGAACTGCACTTTTGAAAAAACCCCTCTTTTAGATATAATAGATAGCATTTGAGGTTATCGAAGAAATGAAGTTATCCCGAAAGGCATTGCAATCGGATTTCTCTCCGATGAGAAAATACTATAAGGCTAGCATCGAAGCGAAGAATCGCGGAATAAGCATCTATCATCTCAACATAGGTCAGCCGGACATAGAAACCCCTAAGGAGTATTTCAAGGCGATAAGGGGGTTCAATTCCAAAACGGACGCCTATGCGCCAAGTCAGGGAAGCGAAGATCTGCTCGCCGCCGTCGTGAAATATTACAAAAGCATAGGACAGGATATAACGAAGGACAATGTCGTGATTACGACCGGCGGAAGCGAAGCCCTGCTGTTTGCCGCCATCTGCACGATGGATTATGGGGATGAAGTTCTCATCCCCGAGCCTTTCTATCCGAATTACGCCACGATATTCAATGCCGCAGGCGGGGTGATAAAGCCGATACACACGTTGCACAGCGAGGATTATTTCTATGCCGATCCGAAGAAGATAGGAAAGCTTATTACGAGAAAAACGAAAGCATTGCTGCTTTCAAACCCCAACAATCCCACGGGAACGGCTATCGGCGACAAACAGATGCTCGATATGCTCGAATTGTGCAGGGAAAACGACATCTTCCTTATTTGCGACGAGGTCTATCGTGAAATCTACTTCGGCAAGGAGCAGAAAAGCTCTTCGGCGCTGCAATTCAGGGATTACGACGAAAATGTGGTAGTCATCGATTCGGCATCGAAGAGGTTCTCATGCTGCGGGTCGAGAATCGGCGCTCTCATATCGAGGAACAACGACATAATTCAGAATTCCTTGAAATTCGCGCAGGCTAGGCTCTCGGTATCTACGATCAACCAGGCGGGAGCCATCGCTCTGTTCGACGGGATAACCGAAAAGTATTCCAAGGAACTCTGCGAGAAATACAAGAGAAGAATAGACGTCGCGGTATCGGAATTGGAAAAGATACCCGGTGTGGAGGTTTCGGTTCCAGCAGGCGCATTCTACATCATGGCCGCCCTTCCGATCGAAGATGCGGACGAATTCCAAAGCTGGCTCCTCTCCTCTTTCGACGACAATAAGGAAACCGTCATGTTCGCTCCCGGCAGAT
>DMKZ01000132.1 GCA_003454065.1 Spirochaetaceae bacterium | reverse complement strand
AAGAACTGGGCGTCGAAAAGCGATAAGGGATTTTATGGCGAATAAATTGGAGATAAGATAAAGCGGGGGCATGGCAGTTTGCCATGCCCCCTTCGTTGTATTTTATTGGTCAGGTTATGGGTAAAGCTATTTTATCGAATACTGATATAATCAACTTGACCGCTTGGATTGATTGCAAAACGTAAAACTTTCGAGAGTCCATTTCTTGAAATGTAGTTATACTCGTATAAATCTAAATTTTCGTACCGAGATTTCATACCTATTTTTACATAGTGGTGCACGACTGTCAAGAAGAAACATGGTGACGCCGGCTCTTTTGATGTTTTCTTCGGAGGACGATTCCCCATTGGAAAAGCTTTGCCGCGAGTATGCGGTATCTGACTGCGAGCGGCGGATTTTGGAGCTTTATTTTTCCTTCGACCCGAAACGTCGGAAAATGGTCTGTGATTTCGTGGACGAGTTTTTCAAGAAGGCAATGGCGGAGCGGCAGGCAGGGAAAAATGAGGGTGAGGCCTGATTGCCTCGAGTATTCTATAAACGGATCACGGGGGCGGAAGAAGGCGTTGCAAGCTGCGGGATGATGGACAATAAAACAACAGGGAGCCGGTTCATAAAAAATTTTGGAGATTGATTCGCAACGGAGGCGTGACATCACTTCCCGGTTCTTTCTTGCTTTTCCTGCTTGCTTGCTTTATGATATACATGAAAGAACAGATTGGGAGGTGTTGTCTGTGTTGATGGAAGTCATGGATAATGGGCAGCTTGCCGTTGCGCCGGGTTTTTTGGAACGGCTGAACCTGAAACCGGGGGATAAATTGGAGATTATCGAAGATCGAGGACGCTTTTACATGGAAAATCCGTCGATGACTGCTTATCGGCGCGTTACAAAAAGTGCGAGAGGCATTGCTAAAAAATACGCAAATATTGATTTGATGTCAATGGAAGAAGGCGCTTTCGAAAGGGCGATGGCAGAAAAACATGAAAAGCATTATTGACGCCAATGTGATTTTGCGGTACATTCTGGATGATAATGCAGAAATGGCAGAAGAAGCGGCGCGTGTCATACAGTACGGTGCTAAAACATTGCCGGAAGTCATCGCGGAAGTCGTTTATGTATTGGCAAAAGTTTATCAGGCAACACGAACGGACATTGCGGCATACGTTCGGGATGTATTGGATGAAGTAGAATTGGAACGCAGCGATATTATGCTTCTCGCAATAAAGATTTTCAGCGAAACAAGATTGGATTTTGTGGACTGCGTTTTGATTGCATATCATCAAATTGACGGTGTGGCAGTATTCAGCTTTGACAAAAAGTTGACGCGTTTGCTTGGATGATTTTTTTGAGAACGCAAAGAGGGGGCATGGCAATTTTGCCATGCCCCCTCTTTGCGTAGAGCGTATTTCCTTTTTCCTTCATCACATCGTCTTATTCGTGATTTCCTCGATTTTCCAGCCTTCGGGCGTCTTCACGAGGACGGCGGTTCCGCGGAAGCGTTGGGTGCCGCCGGGGTTGTCCACGGCTTTCAGGATATAGGTCAGCACCGCTTCGGTTTCCGTCTGGGATTCTGTTTTTATGTTGGACACCGTGCTGCTGACCGTGGTTTCAAAACTTGACGCCCATCCTTCGTAGGACATGGAGTTTTGAAAATCTTTGCTCAGGCAATTATAGGCTTTTCGGTAATTCTTGTTGGTGATGCTCCGATGGAAGGTATGGAGCACCTGTATCGGAGTCCCGCGCTCCGGGGGCGCCTGGGCGGCAGGAGGATTGTTTGGCCGGTTCTGCTGCGCGGGAGGTTTTTGTTCATTCGGGCGATTCTGCTGCGCGGAGGGCTGCGGCGGCTTTGGCGCGGTGGCCTGTTGCTGGCTGCCCTGCGTCTCATTTTGCTTCGTTTCCGGCTGGACTGTGCCGGAAATAATGTCGCCGTCCGTGAATTTGACGGGGGAAAGGAGCAAATACGCGGACGCCAGTGCCATTCCCAGGAAAACAACGCCTGCGCCGATCGCGATTCCCAGCTTTGTGCGTTTTTCTTCGCCTTCCTCCTTCATCGCCTTTATCGCGAAAAGAATCGCGAGCGCCAAAAGCAGGACGGTTGCGACGATCGTCAGCCCGATATGCAGCTTGTTCCACAATTTGAAAGTCGCGTGGATCCGTTTGCTTTCGCCCTTCGTCAGCGCGGAAGAAATATTCCAGGAAAGCGTCTTGCTGCCGTTGTAAACGGTGTCTGCGTTTTGCGAATCCGCCTCATAGGGCAGATTGAGCGTGAAGTCAAAGCGCACCTGGGAAAGGAAGGCAGCCGCCATTTCCGCAGTGATCCTGTCTTGCTTTATATTGTCGTTCCCCTCGACGAAAAGATCGAGGGAATAGGCGTCATAGAACCATCGCGAATTTTTTTGGATGCCTTTGCAAAGCCCCGGACGGGAAGCGTAAAACTCCCAACCGTCTTTTGCGAAACTGTCCATGTCCTTGTAATCCATTGTGATGGAGAAGCCGCTCATGTTGCCGTCTTTTGCAGGCGCCACGGTTGCGTTCGGATGGCCCTGCAACAGTTTTTGCTTTTGTTTCTCGATTTCCTCCCGCATGAAGTCCATGCCGACCAGAGTGAACCTTGAATGGACCTCGCCGGATTCGTCGATGGAAAGCTCATTGCCGCCGCCCAGGCAGCCGGAGCAGGCAAATGTGATGATAGCAAGCAAAACCAAGAGAAAACGTCTGCACAAAACAATCCCCTCCGTTTCTGGATTCTCTGCTTTGATTTTATAACTGCCGCAATGGAAAATCAAGACGGAAACAATGCGCGCTCACAGCGAAAAAAAGAACGCGGATGCATGGTTTTTTCCACGCTTCCGCGTTCTTTTTCGCTGTTGCTCAAAATTCTTCGTAAATGGGCCGATTTTCGGGATTTCGCGGCCTTCCGCCGACGCCCTGCTGTTGCCAATTGTCCCAGATGACTTTCGCGACGCGATCGGCCAGCTCATCGGGCAGGAAGGGCTTCTTGATATAATCCTGGATGCCGTATTCGTTTGCCTTGACCACCGAGCCGA
>DMKZ01000011.1 GCA_003454065.1 Spirochaetaceae bacterium | reverse complement strand
GGTCTTTACGCCACGCTCGCGCTCAAGGGCTTTTTCCCGATGGATTGGCTGAAGACGCTCAATCAGGGAGGAACCAATTTGCCGAGTCATACCGACAGGAACAGGACGCCGGGAATAGATATGAGCACCGGTTCCCTCGGACAGGGTCTTTCCGTTTGCGCCGGAGCCGCTTATGCCAACAAGCTGAAAGGCTATAAGAGCAGGATGTTCTGCATCATGGGCGATGGCGAAAGCGTAGAGGGGCAGATTTGGGAAGCCGCCGCTTTTGCTGCGCAATACAAGCTCGACAACCTCATCGCCATAACGGATTGCAACAAATTGCAGATAGACGGTCCGGTGGATGACATCGTGAGCCTCGGCGACATAGAAGGCAAGTGGAAGAGCTTCGGCTGGGATGTCGTTCGGGCCGACGGACATGATTTCAAGGAAATCGAGAAGGCTTTCAAGGCGGTTGACAAGATGAGGGGCAAGCCGAAGATGGTAATATTGGACACCATCAAGGGCAAGGGCGTTCCTAATCTGGAAGGCAAAGTCGATAGTCATAATGCCAAAATTACGGTGGATGAAGTCAAGAGCATTTTCAACGGGGAGGTCGTAGAATGGCTGAATTAGAAACAATCGAAATGAGGGCTGCATATTGCAACGCCCTTTTGGAAATAGCCGAAAAGGACAAGAGGCTCGTGGTTCTTGACGCCGATCTCATGAAGGCATCCGGAGTGATGCCGTTCAAGAAGGCGCATCCGGATAGGGGAATCGATGTCGGCGTTGCCGAAGCCAACCTCGTAGGAGTCGCTTCCGGATTGTCATTGAAGGGCTTTGTCCCGTTTGCATCCACGTTCGCCTGCTTTGCGGCGAGGAGGGCTTTCGATCAATTCTTCATTTCCTCCAATTACGCCAAGCTTAATGTCAAGCTGGTGGGAACCGACCCCGGAGTGTCTGCGGAATTCAACGGCGGAACGCATATGCCTTTCGAAGATCTTACTATGATGAAGATGATTCCAGGTCTTACGATAGTCGAGCCTTCGGATGACATAAGCGCCGGAAAATTCACTCATCTTCTTTTCGAGCATGACGGCTGCTGCTATATGAGGTTGCATCGCAAGAAGCTTGAAAGGGTCTATAAGGAAGATGAGAAATTCGAACTCGGCAAAGCGAAAATCCTCGCTGAAGGCAAGGATGCGGTCGTATTCGCCTTGGGCGGCGTCATGGTCAGGGAATCGCTCAAGGCTTATGAGATGCTCAAGAAGGAAGGCATAAATGCAACTGTCGTCGATGTTCTGACGCTCAAGCCGATTGACAGGCAGCTCATAATCGATCAGATCAGCAAGAAGCATGTTGTCGTAACCTGCGAAAACGGTCAGGTGGCCGGCGGACTTGCCAGCGAAATCGCTGAAATCATCGCATACGAAGGCCTTTCATGCAAGTTCAGGATGGTCGGCGTATTCGACCAATTCGGTCAGGTTGGCAAGCTTGACTATCTTCTCGGCGCCTATCAGCTGACTGCCGAAGTCATAGCCCAAAAAGTCAGAACAGCTCTTAGGACTACCGTTAAAGTCGGCTTCGGCGGACCTGGTTTCGGGATGAAGATCGGCAATAAATAAGAGGTTTTCGTAAATCCTTTCTTTGGGACGCTTCTAAAAACCTCATGCAAAAGTCTCATGCAAAAGTCTCATGCAGAAGTCTCATGCAAAAGCTTTGGAGACCGAACTTGTAGCGAACGATTATTGAATATGCGGCGGCGGGAAAAGCGCTTGATACTGCGTGCCTCCGCCGCTTTTTGGAAGGAGTGGAATAATGAAACTTGCAGTCGCTTTGTCCGAACGTGCGGAGCTTGTGCGGAAAATCAAAGAGCTATCGGAGAGACTGAATCGCAACGCGAAGATTCAGGAGGGCGATAAGCCTTCGGAAGATCCTGAGAAATTACTCGAGGAGCTTGAGGATTGCTCGAGGCGTCTTGAGAAATTGATTGCAAGGATCAATCTAACTAACAGCTCGACCAGAATAGGAAAGACGACGATTACGGAGCATATGGCCAAATGCGATGCCCTTAAGATGAAGTTGAGCGTTTATCGTAGCTTTCTTGATGCTGCCGCCGACAAGCTCAGTCGCTACTCCAGCAAGGAGATAAGGATTCTGAGCACGGTGGATGTAGCGGCGATACAGAAGAAGGTCGATTCCTATTCCAAAGAGCTCAGGAAGATCGACGAGGAGCTTCAGGAGGCGAATTGGCTTACAGAGCTTTTGCAATAGGGGTTGGTTTTTTGAAAAGGCTCCGGCCTAGCTGGCGTTAATCAATATTTTTTTGTAGTCTCGGAAATGGTGGATGGTTGATCTCTTGGCGGTAGAGAAAGAATGTACCGCCCGCAAGTCGCTTGTTTTATCTATGGTATGGCGTCGGGCGCGTCGGCGGTTCGAATCCGCATATAATAGCTAAGCCCTGCATCGTAACATGCGCAGAATAAATGGGTAATCGTTATCACCTGCCATCTCATTCCAGACGAGGGCGGGTCGGAGGGATTTTTATGAGTTTTAAAAAGAGCCTATCGGAATCAATTTTGGAAACGCTCTCATATTAAGGAACGTTTCCAAGAACTTTAGAATCCGGACCTGTTAGATGCCTTTCGGTCGAAAGATCGGCAAGACACCGCTTATTTGTTTTCCATGTTGCGTTTCTTGTTCAGAATCCAGAATGGGTCGTCCGCCCAATATTCCTTTCATTCCGCCATTGCTGATTGCCAATCTTCTTTTGCTTTTTTCGAGTTCTTTGAAATCCTTTCTGGTTTCTAAAGCAAATCTTGTTATCCAAAACAGCGAAAGGACGGCAACCGCTATGGCGATCCGGAATCTCGCTGTTTTCTCAATCGTCATGATGTCGGATGCGAACCTTATGGATGCTATTGACAACAGGCACAGCCATGCTATTATGGTGATGATATCGAGGGCGATAGTTTGTTTCAGCCTTGCTATCCGCTTCATCGGACTCCTCCCTCGAAACGAAAGTATTACAAGAAAATAATTGTATTTTGCAAAAAGAATGCTAATATAGTATCATTCATTGTCAATTTTACATCTAGAATTTTGAAATGGGTTTGAATGCCCGATAAGGAAAAGCATATATGGATGATTTCAGCAAGTTGCGCAACATAGGAATAAGCGCACATATCGATTCGGGAAAGACCACTCTTTCGGAAAGGATTCTTTTCTATTGCAACAAGATACACCAGATACACGAGGTTCATGGCAAAGACGGGGTCGGCGCCGTTATGGATTCTATGGATTTGGAGAGGGAGAGGGGCATCACCATCGCTTCGGCGGCTACTTCGGTGACGTGGAAAGGACACGAGATAAACCTTATCGACACGCCGGGACACGTTGATTTCACGGTTGAGGTCGAGAGATCGCTGCATGTTCTTGACGGAGCGGTGCTTGTCTTGTGTTCGGTTGGCGGCGTGCAGTCGCAGTCTATCACGGTAGATAGGCAGATGAAGAGGTATGGCGTTCCGCGTTTGGCTTTTGTCAACAAG
>DMKZ01000002.1 GCA_003454065.1 Spirochaetaceae bacterium | reverse complement strand
GGTTATAGAAACAACGATTCCGCCCAGCTGGCTATTTTGGAATTTGTCGAGAGACCTCAGAAGGAAGAGAAGGCCAAGGCTGATAAGAAAGCGAAGAGCAAGGCAAGCCCGAAGGCTTCGAAGCCGAAGAAGGAAGCCTCGGAGAGAAGAGGTTCCGAGAAAGTCAAGCAGTCCAAAGGCGTGAGCGAGAAAGTTGTCACCAGGCAGAAAAAAGGTAATTGACGAGGTAGAAGATGAGCAATAAAGGCAAGAGGACGTATCATCCCAGCAAAGTGAAAAGGAACAGAAAATTCGGCTTTAGGGCAAGAATGGCTACGCCTGGCGGGAGATTGGTCTTGAAGAGAAGAAGGGCTAAAGGGAGAAAAAAGCTCAGTGTCAGCGATGAGAAGAAGCCTTACTAGGGTTCGCATGCTGAAGAAGCGTGATGATATCAAAAGGATTTTTTCGTCTAGGAAATATTATTCAAAATCGATTTTGATCAGATATTGCTCCAACGGAGAGGATGAAAGCAGGTTTCTGGTTGTTCCGGAGAGAAAAGCTCATTGCTCCGTTGGCCGCAATTTGATACGAAGGCGCATATCCGAAATCCTCAGGGTCAATCAATATAGGATCAGGGGTGGTTTGGATATCGCCTTTTTTGTTAAGAGAGATGTTTCAGAACTCAAGCATGCGCAACTCCGCGACCTCGTCATGGGAGTGATAGCCGAGTGCGGATTCTTGAGATCGTAGCATGGTTTCAAATGAACAGAAAACTAATAATAATAAGTTGCGTCGCCATCATAGTCATACTTCCGCTTTTCATTTATTTCGTCAATGCTAGGAATCAGAAGAGAGCGGCGGCCGGCGTTGCAGAGCAGACGGGTGATGCAAGAGATGCCGTTGCGGCGGAAATACCCGCTGATAAGGCGAACGACGTCGCACGTTCGGACATAAGGCTCATAGGCGATGCCTATTCGTCTTCGTTCGTGGCATCGGATTCGAATGCGCAGAGGCAGTCGGTGGTTCTGAAGAACGACGTCTATACCATCGCATTCGATTCGAAAGGAGCTAGCGTTTCCTCGATAGTGCTGAATGAATACAAGGAAAAAGGCTCGGATTTGGAAATTCTGTACAAGACGGATCCGGACAAACGCGCTTTCCTGCTTTATAGGGGCGGTGATTTGAATAGTCCTATCGATGATGTTTTCGAAGTTGAAAGCAGAACGGCGGATACGGTCGTGTTCAGGCGCGATTACATTTTGAACGGGAAGCCGGTAACGCTTCGAAAGGCTTTTGCTATTTCCAATCAATACATGCTCAGGATAAATGTCAGCCTGACAGGGCTTTCGACATCTGACTTAGCCGGATTGACATCAAACGCCTATTCATTGGAATTCGCTCCGTATTTGGGTCCTGCTCCAAGCGGCAGCAAAAAGGGGAGTTCGGCGGATGCGAGGAATTTCTATATAAAGAAGGACAAGAAGAGGCGCGGAATCAACTTTGCAGGATCATCTAAGAACGTATTCGTATATAAGGACGGGTTCGATTGGTTCGAGTGGACCGGAAAGTATTTTTCGGTGATAATGATTCCGGAGAGCAGGGAGGCTTTCGATGTTTCGGCATATAAGCGCGGCGCATACGACAACAGCGTGATACTGTCCAGAAACAACGATTTCATCCCATCACCGGATGGTTCGGTCGAACTTAGCGATAGCGTGTATTCGTACATAGGTCCGCAGCTCAAGGACAAGCTTCAGCTCTTCGATTACAAGGAGGATAACGATTTCAAGCTGTCCGGATTGTCCTTGTCAAAAGCGATGGAAGGCGGCGGTGCGTTGCCGTGGCTTCAGAACATACTCAAATTCATCATGAAGATATTCTACGGTTGGATTCCGAATTGGGGGGTGTCGATAATCTTCCTTACGCTTTTCATAAAGATCCTGCTGTATCCTTTGAATGCGAGGAGTGCGAGATCGGCTGCGGCGATGCAAAAGGTCGCACCGCGCCTTGAGGAAATCAGGAAGGAGTTCAAGGATGATCCGCAGAAGCAGAATCAGGCCATAATGTCCCTCTATAAGAAGAACAACATTTCGCCGTTATCATCGATGCTGCCTATGCTCATACAATTGCCGATATTGTTTGCGGTGTATGGGCTTTTGAATAAGCATTTCGAACTTCGCGGAGCCATGTTCATTCCCGGTTGGATCGAGGATCTTTCCGTGCCGGATACGGTTTATGAGCTGTCGTTCAGCATTCCGTTTTTGGGCAATCAAGTGCACATACTGCCTATAATCTATGGTCTCAGCATGGTTTTCTCCATGGTGTGGACGCAAAAGCAGAACACTGCCGGACAGACGAAGGGCTTTCAGAAGTTCATGATATACGGCTTGCCGATAATATTGTTCTTTTCCCTTTACAACGTGTCGTCGGGGCTGTTGGTGTATTGGACTGTGATGAATGTTTTCTCGATACTCCAGCAGATGTATGAGAACAGCAAGCTCAAGGCATCGGCCGCCGCTGAGAATGCGGCTGCGGATTCGAATGGAGGCAAAGGCGGCTTGAATGTCAAGGTGCTTCCTCCAAAAGCTAAGAAAAACAAGAAAAACAGGAGATAGATATGGATATGGAATTTGATGGCGCGACCGAAAAGGAAGCCGTGCAGAAGGCCATGGACGAACTTAAAATCCAGGACTTCGAATATGAAATAATTTCTGAAACGAAAAAGGGGCTTTTCAAGAGGCCTTCGGTTAGGATAAGGGTGATTCGCGAGGATGATCCTAGTGCTTTCGAGCCTGTTGAACGCGCGATGGACGAAGAAAGCGATGAGGAAGAAGAGGAATTTGCCGCAAGCGATACCGGAAAGCCTGAAAACGACATGGAAAGGGACATCATTTCGTTCGTCGACGGCTTGTCCGAGAAAATGGAAGTGAAGTTCGTTTCGGAAATAGTTTCCAGGGGGAATAAAGGCAAGATAAACGTTAATCTCAAGACCGATGAAGGCTCGTTCGTTATCGGATATAAGGGCGAAAGGCTGGATGCCATTCAGATAATCACGAGCGCATATGTGCTAAAAAGGTATTCCGATAAGAACATCAAAGTCGTTCTGGACGTGGATGATTATCGCCAGGAAAGGATGCAGAAGATTCTCAAGGACTCCATTGCCCAGGCTAAAAAGGTGAAAAGCACCGGCAGATCCGTTTTCCTCGATCCTTTGAATTCATACGAGCGCAGGGCAGTTCATAAAGCCGTCGGCGATATGGGCGGTCTCGCCACCGAAAGCTATGGCAATGGGCTTTTGAAGAGAATCAAGATTTTCAGAGCGTAAAGAGCGCAATCGGATTGGAATATGCTGATCTTGGGGATTGAGTCGTCATGTGATGAGTGCGCAGCGGCATTGGTTCGCGACGGCAGGACGATAGTTTCCGAAGTCGTAGCCACGCAAATAGCCAAGCACGTGCCCTACAAGGGAGTGGTTCCGGAATTGGCTTCAAGGCTTCATGTCGAATTGATAAGCGACGTGGTGCATAATTGCATGCTCAAGGGCGGATTGAACGGCGGCGATGTCGATGCCGTGGCCGTAACTTCGAGACCCGGGCTTATAGGTTCGCTTTTAGTCGGCGTTTGCTTTGCCAAAGCGTATTCGTACGCTTTGGACAAACCGTTGATTTCCGTTGACCATGTCTTGGCCCATTTGTATGCCTCTCAGATGACGCAGCCGCTTGATTATCCGTATTTGGGCATGCTGGTTTCAGGAGGGCACACCCTTATTGCGATAGTGCGCGATTTCGATAATATGGAGATACTCGGGGCAAGCATTGACGATGCCGCCGGCGAAGTCTATGATAAGGTCGCCAAGTTCTATGATATCGGCTACCCGGGCGGATTGCTGATAGATCGCATGTCCAAAGAAGGCGATGACGATTCCTTCGCTTTTCCTTCTCCGAAACTCGATTCCGCACTTTATAGAAAATACGATATGAGTTTCAGCGGATTGAAATCCGCTGTGATAAATCAGAAGGCGAAGTTTTTCAAGCCTGGAAAAACAGACAGCATTGCGAATCTATGCGCTTCGTTTCAGAAAGCGGCTATCGGGATTCTTTTCAAAAAGCTCAAGCAAGCCGTTTCGGATACTTCCATCAAACGCATTTGCGTCGGAGGAGGCGTCGCGGCGAATTCGCTGCTGCGTGAGAAAGTGATGAGTCTTCAATCCGAAGGCGTTCAAGTTTCCATACCCGCATTGAGATATTGCACCGATAATGCCGTTATGGTTGCTGGAATCGGCGGAGAGTATTTCAAAAGGGGCGTATTCTCCGATATGAGTCTCTGCCCCGTGCCGAGAGTCGATCGCTTCAAAGGATTCGTCAAAGGGCGCATCTAAAGCCTGCTATTCGAAGATAATTGCGGATTTTCAGCCGAAAGTACAACTGGCAGTTCAGGCTCTGAGGGGAATCCGCAGGACTTGCGGCTTGTGTCGGAAGAGCGAGTAGCGTGAAGAAAGGAGTTTTGAAAAAACCTCAACCGCACTAAATAGATCCCCATGTCTTGCTGTCGGAGGCATTTGCCTTGAGCGGGACGGTGAGCTTTACGGCATTTTCCATTTCCGCCTTTATCAATGCTTTCGCATCTTTTACGCAATCTTCTTTCGCTTCGGAAATTATTTCGTCATGAACCGTCAGCAATATCCTGACATCCATGTTATTGCCTTTTATGGCATCCGCCGCCTTTCGCATCGCAATCTTCATTATATCCGCGGCTTCGCCTTGTATGGTGCTGTTAAGAGCTTGCCGTTCGGCTTTTTGCATGAGAATCCTATTGGGGCTGGTGATGTCGTTGAGGTATCTTTTCCTTCCGAATTCCGTAATCACGTATCCTTTGTCCTTGGCTGTTTCTATGATTCGGTTTTTGAGCTCCACGACCCCTTTGAAGAGTTCGAAATAGCTGTCTATGAATTTTTGAGCATCTTTGCCTGAAATCTTCAGGATTTTCGCAAGGCTAAACGCCGACATGCCGTAAATGACCGCGAAATTGATGGTTTTGGCACTTGACCTGTCTTTATCCGTTATGCTGTCGCTGTGGTAATCCACGCCTTTAAGTGCTGCCGCAGTAGCCCTGTGAACATCGAGGTCTTCTTTGAAGAAGCCGCATAGCGCATCATCTCTCGACAAGTGCGCTAGCACGCGCAACTCGATTTGGGAGTAGTCGCAGCTTATCAGCTTGCAGCCATTCGCCGCCGTAAAGCAGCCCCGAATCAGATTGCCTTCTTGCGTTCTAGCCGGTATGTTCTGAAGATTCGGCCTGACGCTTGAAAATCTTCCGGTTTGCGTGCCGGTTTGCAGGAAAGTGGTGTGAAGCCTGTTGTCTGACGGATCGATTTCATCGAGCAGCGACACGGTGTATGTTTGCAGGAGTTTGACCTTAGCCTTGTATTCAAGGACTAGCTCTATTACTTCATAAGAACCCGCCAGCTCTTCCAATGTCTGCTGATCAGTGCTGAATCCCGTGTGAGTCTTCTTGGCAAGCGGTATCCTCATGTCGTTTGCAAGAGCATCCTGAAGCTGTTTCGGACTTTGGATGTTGAATTCGTGCCCTACGATGCCGTATATCTGCTTTTCAAGCTTTTGAACTTCTTCCTTGAGCTTCGATTCGATTTTTCTTATCTCGTTGGAGTTGATGTATATTCCCGCCAGCTCCATGCCGCTTATTATGGGGATGAGCGGTTTTTCAATTTCCTCGTATGTTTTCAGCAAATCCTCTTTTTTGAGTTTCTCATGCAGGGCGCGGTGTATTCGCAGAATCGCAGCTGCATATTCCGCATTAGTCCGCAGGCTGTCTGCGTCATCGCCCGTCGAGAATAGGGAAGGTTCCTGTGCGCTTTTGCGGTAGAGATTCTCTCCCAAATGCGTCCTGGCAAGATATGGAATCGTTTCCTGCGCTCTCGTACTGTCCAAAAGATACGATTCCACGTTTATATCGTCTATGAAGCCGTTGCTGCTGTCGCAAGTCTTTTTGCTTAGCTTATACAGCTCTTTCGCATTTATCGTGACGATTTTTCCCGCGTTGTCCGCTATCAGCGCCGCGAACTTGCTTTTGATCTTGTCATCCGCAATTTGCAGAACGAAAGTTTTTCCATCATTCAAGCTGAAAAAAGCGTTTGAGGCTGTTTTATCCAATAGGACGGAGATTTCATCGGATTTTTCGATTAGCATTTCGACCGATGATATGTTCGCGGCCTCGCATAGGACGCTTTTGCCGCTCGCATCATTGCCGTTTTGGGCTTTCGATGTGTTTGCATTGCCGCTTCTCGCATCGTTCTCCTTTATCAGCCCTTTGTCGCGCATGTATTTTCTCATTTGGCCGGCTACTCGGATATACCCCGCTTCCTCTAGGGCGCTTATGCCTGATGCAGCATTGATTTTTCCTATGCTGTAGTCTTCCAAGCAATCGTTTTTCAGGTCGTAACGATATTCTTCTTCCGATAGGCTGACGAGCTTTAGCGAGGCGTATGCGTCGCTTTTGCCGGACTCGATCTTTTTCCTGACGGCCGGCTTCAGCGCTTCGATATTCTTATAGATGTCATCAATGTTTTCATAGGATGAGAGCAGTTCTCTGGCGCTTTTTTCTCCGATTCCGGCAACTCCCGGCACATTGTCGCTGGAATCTCCGAGGAGAGCCAGATATGATGCGATTTTCGTTGGAGGAAGCCCGTATCTTTCGATTACCTTGTCATCATCGTAAATAACCCATCTGTCTTCTTTGGCATCGCATCTCAGCTGAAACACGCCTTTGTCGTTGCTTACAAGCTGAAGCAGATCCTTATCTCCGGATGCGATATAAATTTCGGCATCATTGCAATATTTGCCTTGCAGCGAACATATCAGATCGTCAGCCTCATAACCGACCTCCGAGACCACGGGTATGCCGAAAGACGACAATATGAATCTTATCTCATCGGTTTCCTTGTGGAGCTCGGGTGGCGTCTTCTCCCTGTTGGCCTTGTATTGCGCATAGTCTTTTTTCCTTAGCGTATCACCTCTCGAATCCATGCAAACCGCAAGGTATTCGGCATCTGTCTGCTTTAGCAGGTTGAGCATGGATGTGAAGAAAACGGAAACGCTTGTGGTCTTTCCGGTGCCGTTCATGAGTGCGAAAAACGCCCTGTAGATTATGTTATAGCCGTCAATTATGAGAAATTTCCTATCCATGCGCGGTCTTCAGATTTGCGTATTCAGATCGTTGAGGAAGTCGTAGGCTTTTTTCTTCGCTTCCTCGCTCACCGTCAGCTCGTTGATTCGGTTGCCGATTTGGCTTGCTGCTTTTCCGACTTTTTCGTTGGGATCGGAGAGCGAAAACGATTTGCTTTCCGTTTTGCCTTCCGCACTTGCGGATGTTCGTTCGCTCGATGTATCTTTTGCGTTTTTCGCATTGATGTTCGGCTCTGATTCTGTTGCCTTCAGTGTGTCTTCGTCCGTTCCGACATCAGATTTCCTCATGCTTTCAAGCGAGTTTTCCGCATTCGCGTTCCGAACGCCTTCTTCGTAAGCGGTTTTCCTTATGCTTATTCCGAACAAATCTTCCGAAACGGATGGAACTGCGAAGAAAATCGCGAAGAATATCAGGATGGGGATTGCGGCTATTGTGACGGAAGCCGGTATCTTTTTCTTTTCATCAGCCATGCTTACAACAGATTCCTATTGCGTTCTCAAGTCGGAAGAACGTTTTTTGCAAAAATAACGTTTATCTCTATCATTATAGGAAAACGCAGATTATTTTCAAAGTGGAAGAGAAAAGAAGATACATTGTTTATGCGTCGTTGTTGTCGGCGGTAGTTGTTTTCCTGACGTTTGTTTTCCTGATTAGGGCCATCAAGTCGCAATCGCAGGGCATCCAAGGCGAGATAGTCGAGGATGTGCGGATAGTTTCGAAGAGGGGCACGATATATGATAGGAAGATGAACGAATTGGCGGCTGATATGCCTATGAACAGAGTCGTAATGGACATTGCCGCTGTTCAGAAGCGCTACGAAAGCGACAAAAGCGTCTTTGACAGGATCAATTCCGTGGTATCCGAATACCGTCCTGCCAATATAACTCGTCAGAGCCTCCAAGGCAAAACAAGCGGTTATGTCGTATTGGTTGAAAATTCTGATGCTTTCGCAAAGAATTCGCTTGAAAACGCAATCAGGAGCAACTCCTTGGACGATGTGCTGCGTTTCGAGGTCGGATATGACAGGGTGTATAGAGATTCTTCGCGGAATTTCAGAAGATTCATCGGCGATATAGACCCATATGCGAGAAACGGCTTGAGCGGAATAGAAAAGGAATACGAGGAGACGCTTCATTCGGATTCCTACGGCGGCATGGAAAAAGGTTGCGGTGATGTGCAGCTGACTGTGGATTACGATATGCTCAGCAACCTGTCCAGAAGGCTTTCATCGTACGATGCCTCATTGCATGTCTCCGTGTTCGAGAAGAGCACCGGCGGTCTGATGGCTTTTTACGGCAATGCGATAGGGCAGGAAGGAGATTACGGTCTGGACCATGGCATAGGGTTTCCGAAGACGCTTCCTGCCAATATCTTCAATGCCGCGCTCATAGCGGCGATGCTTGAAACGGATCCTACGCTCATAGAGGTTTATTATTGCGATGGCGCTTCCTGCAACGGAGTCCACAAGCTCGTCAATCTCAACAATATTCTCGATTGTCCTGCAGCAGTGGCCAATCTCAGACGTAACTACAAGCAGGAGGCGATAGCGGAAAAGGCTGTGAAGTTCAATGTCTCGTCGCGCGATCTTCAGGCTCTGTATGCGCTTGGATTCCTTGCGTATTCGAACGAATTCATACCTGCCATGAACTATGTCATCAAGACGATTTCTACGGATGGCGAGGGGACGTATGTGAAAAAACCGGACAGCTATATGGTCAGGCTCTCGGACGCCTCGCTCGCATTCCTCAAAGGTGCGCTTTCCCGACAGTCCAAAGAGATAAGGATATTGCCTGTCAATGATTTTCTCGTGATCATCTATGAGAAAAACGGCGTGGAAGACGCGCTTATCCGGGAAGTTTCGGAAGTTTTGAGCATGTATTGAAGGGCGCTTCTAAAAACCTCAGAATCCGAACCTGTCAGACGCATTCGTGGCAGGCTTCAGCGTATCAGCAATCCGTCTTTTTTGAATTTGTCCGATAGCTCGCTTGATTTTATTGCGCCTTCCCTCAGAATCCTGAACGGATATGTGGTGACATCGACGATTGTGCTTGGAGCGTCCGTCATATCGCTTTTCGAATATCCGATAGCATCCACTACAGACGAGAAACGTGTTTTTATCTCTTCGATGTCGGTTAGAGACGGTTCTCCGGATATGTTGACCGATGTCGAGAATATCGGGCCTGCCTCATCGATGACCTTGCTGATTATCGGACTTTTCGGAACCCTGATGCAGATCGGATTGTCGTTCTTGTCGTTTGCGACAACGCTTAGCGGCGCCGGCCATATATCGTAGATGGTCTTGGGGCAACGGTCGCCCAACAGCTCGATCGCCGTTTTCTTATCGCAAAGCGTGATTAGCTTCTTGCTTTGATCTCTGCTTTTGATTTCGAATATTCTGCTTTTGCTGTTCTCGTTCGCCATTGCGCATATTCCGTAAATGGTGTCGCACGGCATTATGACGATTCCGCCGTTTCTGACGATATCCGCAAGCTTGCCGAGCTCCCTTTTGCTATTCGCATCATAAAGAGGGCATTTCGCATCTTTCCGCTTCCCGTTCGCATCATTTGGCATGTCATCGCATGTAGCTTCATCGTTTGCGCAGTCGTTTTCCGAAGGCTGTTTCCTTATGAGCAGGAATATTGCGAAAACGATTGCAGCGGCGCCTATAGCTATCGCAATCCTTACGATGATGGGCTTTCCGCGCATTATCTCCAGCGGTTTGCCTTGTCTCGCGAGCTTGTCCGCTTCGTCGGCATATTGCGGTTCGTCCAGCGATATGGCGAGTTCATCAGCCGATTCCCCGTATTTTTCCCTGATCGATTTCTCTGTCTTTTCGATTCTTTCGCTTCTTTTTTTATTTTGGAGGAATCCGGAGGGTCCGAATATTCCAAGAACTATGAAAATGATGCCGAAGCCAAAAAGAATCGCGAATCGTTTAGTCGTTTTCATAACCTATATGATACAACTATATTGCAAAAAGGCAAAGAAAACGGTAGAATAAGAACAATTCAAAGCAAACTCGTGGTTTTATGCTATTTGCTTTTTGAACCGGTTTATCACGCAAGTCGGAAGGGGAGTTTGTCGTGGCGGAAAAAACGAATGTTTTCAAGACTGTATTCAAGACGATTTTATTCACGCTGCTGTTAGTGGTCGTGATAGCTTCGGCTGTGCTTTTCTGGGCGCTTCCGAATGGATATGTCTCAAGTGCTGAGGTCAGGCAGTTTTTGGACAGGAGCATTCCTGTTCTGGCAACGGCCGTGGTTTTGTACGGGATAGCCATATTCATAAAGAAGAAGTGGAACTATAGGGATGATGATGTCGATGACGAGATCGAAGCAAATGCCTATACGGAGAGCCTTGTCAGCGACGACGACATAGACGAAGACGATTCGCTTGCTTATATTGACAATGACGAGTGGGATTACATAGAGGAGATCGAGCCGAACAAGAGGCTTGCGAGGATTTACGCTGAAAGCGCGGAAGCCCAAGAAGACAAATTCGAGCCTGAGGAAATCTTCGCAGATGGAATCATCGAGTATGATAGACAGGATGAAGCGCAGGACGACGGTCAGGACAGCGTAGCGGATGAGGCGCCGTTCGAGCATCCGATGCCGGCATACGACAGGCCGGATTGGCTTGACAACCTTGACCTTCTCGATCCGGAGGAAGCGTTTGAAGAGCATAAGGTGTATAACGACGGATTCGATTTTCTAGATGCCGGTCATTACGATTTGACGGATCCGGATGAATATTTGCCTTGCGTTCTTCCGGAAACGGATTCCGCACCTGTCCATGGCGAGAAATGGTGGGAGGATTTCGTGTATCCGGGCTCCGAGGGCATGAGTGCTCAGGAAGTGGAAGCTCCCGAAGAGAATCAGCTTACCGAGCCGAGCCTGGAATTGCTCGAAGCCATTCAACGCGATTATGTCGATAGGAAGCCTGCGTATGAGAGGCCGTTTGAAACGGAAGATCCGGTTTTGCTTGCTTTGCAGAAGCATATCCCATTCAAATATTATGATGGCGTAGCCGATCCCGCTCGCGAGGCGATCGACAGAGTTGATGCCGAGCCTTCGTTCATTCCGCCTTTCGAATACATAGGCGTTCCTGCCGATTATGATATTGCACAACCGTCTTTGATGATGAAGACGCCTGAAAGCGATTACGTCGTTTTCCTTGAGAAAAGCGATGATGACAGGTTTGGTTTCATCAACAATGTAATGGATGTATTCCTTAATCCTGAAAACGTCCTTCCGCCCGATTCGATAGCGGAAGGTGTTGATGCGGCGGAAGAGCCTGAAGTCGTTGAACACGATTTCCCGCAGGAAAAGTGGTGGGATGATTTCGATTATGCTCCTTCCGATGCGGACAATGCGGATGAGCCTTATGATGCGGAGCTTGATGAGAATCCGGTCGTATCATCCGACGAGGCGGATTCCGCTCTTCGTTTCGGTTTGCCTGCTAATGATGCTCAGAATATCGCAAGAACCGAATCCGTTTCGAAAGCGCCCGACAATGAAGCGCAAGATGCTTATGGTTCTGGTTCTGCTCCGAACGGCTTGGTCGACGAAACAGCATCCGA
>DMKZ01000086.1 GCA_003454065.1 Spirochaetaceae bacterium | reverse complement strand
CCCGATAAGAAGATACCGGATGGCTTATGGGAAGTCTATAAGCCGAATTCGGAGGGACCGTCGCTTTATTTCGCCAATCCTAAGAGAACGGCTTACGAACTTCCGCGTCAGGATTTTCTTCCGGTGATAGGGGTGGCGGTAATTACGCTTTTCATCGAAAATGTCATCGGATTTTCCGTTGATATGTTTTTGAAAACAGTGACATGGACGCTTGAAAGTTATGACCAGGTCGGGATTGAGAACTATTACCTCAAGAAGAATTACATCAGCATGGAATGCACCAGGGAAAACGAGAGGTGGGAGATACGTCTCAACAGCGACAAATTGTATTACCTTAAGGTCAGAATCTTGGGCGAAAGGATAGAAAAGGAACTTTCGATTCCTGCGGGCAGATGCTCTTTGCTGCCTGAAAAATTCTGAAGACGGAACCGAATGGCTATGGGAAGAAGCTTTCTAAATAGAAAATTCGCCAACGATAGGTATATGAAGCTTACGCCGTTCATCATTTTGCTGAACTTGGCTTTTCTCATAATCTATTTCGTTTGCTCGTCTCCGAGGTTTGCGAACTCGCTATCGCTTGCGCGTTTGCACGATTGGATGATATTCCAGCCGAAGCAGATTCTTAGCGGAAAATATATGTGGACCGTTTTCACATATCCTTTCGTCACTATGGATGTCCTTTCGCTTCTTTTCGATTCGATTTTCCTGATGTTCTTCGGAAATAGGTTCGAAATGGAAATAGGCTCGAAGGAATTTCTGTTCCTATATTTCTCTTCCTCCTTCTTCGCTGCTATCGTGCTATTGGCGCTAACGGCGATCACAGGTGCGAATTTGCTTGCTTATGGTCCTGGAGCATCAATTTTCGCATTGATATTCGCTTTTTCCATGCTGCACAGATATGAAAGCATCATGTTTCTGTTCGCTTTCAGAATCAAGCTTCCGATGTTCATGCTGATTCTTCTGCTTTTGAATACGCTTTATCTGTATTTGGGGATAGGTAATTCGGGCGAGATTATATTGAACTTTCTTGGATTTTTCTATGCTTTGCTGTATGTCAGTCTGAGAATAAGAATCGGCGCGGATCAGTTCTTTAGAAATCTATTTTAGGCATGAGCAGAAGAAACCCAAGGACCGTACGAAAAAACATAATAAAATTCCTCAGCAAGGCGTCGAGACACCGCAGGTGGAGGAGAATTTTCAAGGTCATGGCTCTGGTTTCGATAATCGGATTGATTCTATATTCCTATCTTATGGTGAACCGTCGGACAGCGCTGCAGAGAACGCGCGTCCTGATTTTAACAGATGAGATATTCTATGGCACAGCGATTCGTTTTCAAGAGAAAACGATCAGATCCGAACTTGAAAAAATAGGATACGAACTCGAAATCAGGAATATCGGAATTTCGGATGTTTCCTCAGGCGGAAGAAGTGAGCTTGTGAATATGTTTGCAAAGGCGATAAACGAACGCCCTTCGAAGCTTGTGCTCATGTCTCCGATTTTCACGGCATTCTACGATGCCGTAGGTTTCAATTCGTACAATTACGATTCGATAATCGTCAAGCCTATAATGATCGGCACCGGTTCGATTCTGTCCATCGGCAGATTCGATAAGGTGTATCGCTTGGAAAATGAAACGATTTATAGAAACGAAGAGTTGTTCGAGCAATTGAATGCAACCAAAAGCTTGTTGTACAACTCCGGCAATCAGACATCCGAAGCCATACGCGTCAATTCATTCATATCATTGGAAAAGCAATTCGACATGAATAACGGGAAAACGGAATCGATTTCAAATCTGATGGCGGACAGCAATGGCTATTTTCTGCTTGCGCATCGTTTTCCGGACAATATGAATTTGGTCGAATCCGACATCGAAAGGATCGTAGTTCCGTATTATCTTCTGTTGTTTTTCAATAATTATCGGGGCTATTATGTCGTGCATCCCGATTTCAGGAAAATGATATTCGACACGATAAACGAGCATAATTATCCCGAAGCGCACGGCATCGATACGCTTCCCGCACCATATACCTTGAGTTTGGTTTGATAGCAACGGGATTCGCTTTCGTCCTTGTAAATTTCGATAATTGACGTAGGTTTTAAGAGAATCCTAAATGACCACCATCAGACCGAGGTTGTTGTAGTCGGAATAAGGTACGATTGCCGTGTTCGTGTAATAGAATATGAACCCTATGGGACTGGAAAGCAGTCTGAAGAATTCGAAAACGAGCATAGGCCTTATAACCATTCCATTATATCCCAAGTGGTTTTGCGATGAAATGGAGGAATTGAATTGCAGGATCTGCATGTAATAACCGAAATCAGCGCCTACTTTGACAGCCACGGGTCCGCCGTAAAACATCGGAAATGTGAAATTGCCTCCGAAATCCGCCTCGACTTCAAATCCTGCAAGCATTCCCGACGAGCTGCCGAGCGGTTCATTCAGCATTTCGCCATGAAAATACAAGCCGGATGTGAAATCGTCCGAGATATTGAAGTTCAGCCCGACATGTCCTGCATATCCGTAGCTTGTTCCGCGCGAAACGCTCAATCCAGCCGCCAAATACCATTCGAAAATCGGATTGGATCTCTTTAATTTCGGTCTCTTGCTTTCATCGCGCTGGAGCGTGATGGTCTTTCCGTCTGCAAATGTCAATTTTATCGGTTGGCTTATTTCCGTGCTGTCATAATATATGATAGACTGACCCGAAAGGAAATCCACGGGTAATGACAGCGGCGATGCGGGAATAGTATGCGGATTATCCTCTGCTTCATAGGGGGGGAGCGTTTCGTCATCAGCATTTTTCTCGCCAATCGATTCAGCCTTCAGGACAGGCTCCGATGATATGACGACTTGAGGCGCGGTGGGCATCGAATCGGCATCGTCGAGGTCGTCAGGCGAAGGAATTTCGAAAAAGAAGGTTTCGCTTTCCGGTTTCGATACGACATATCCCGCATCGTCCATGTTGTCGAAAATCGACAAATCGAAAAGCGGAGTTTCGGGTTGGCTGCCAG
>DMKZ01000054.1 GCA_003454065.1 Spirochaetaceae bacterium | reverse complement strand
CCGGTTGTCGGAAACGTGGAGCTTTCGTGGACGATTCGTAACGCTTTGTTCCTGAAACAGAAGCTCGGCCTTTCGTGCCGTGTGGCTCCAGGCGCTTCGAAGCCTATTCTCAAGCCGTATTCCGATAATGCGGCGATTGTCCATGGGGCGGAGGGGATCGACGGGTTCAAAGTTCCGCAAATCCGGGAGGCAGCCGATCCGAAGCCCGCATGGGATGTAATATACGAGGAAGCGCTCGGTGCGAAAGGTCGTCTTCGGATAGTCACGATAGGACCTTTGACGAATTTGGCGATTGCAGCGGAGAAATACCCGGACTTGCCTTCGCTTGTGGATGGATTCTATATGATGGGAGGCGGGACATTCGGAAACAAAGGCGCCGCGGAATTCAATATATGGATCGACCCTGATGCGGCGGACAGGGTCTTCAAGGCGTTCGAGGTTCGAATGGTAGGTTTGGATGCGTGCTATAAGGCGGCTTTGAGCGAATCCGATCTGGATGAGCTGATAGGGCTGAGCGATAAGGATGAATTTCTTAGAACGCTGTTTTGTCATCTCAAATCCGCTTGGCTCGAAAGAGGTTTTGCGACGAATGTTCCTTACGATCCGATGGTGGTTGCGTGCGCTTGCGATCCTTCTTTGGCAGCATGGAAAAAATGCTCCGTTCGGGTGGATACCGATTTGAAGTCTTCTGAAAACGGCAGGACAATCATTTCCGAATGCGAACAAGGCGAGCGCCCTACATATGTTGCCGATAGCGTGGATTCAAAGAGGTTTTACGCTTTTTTGAAAAATATGGTTCTGCATTTTAACAAGGCATAGCAAATTCGATAAGGCATAGTGAAATATGAAAGTCCTGGTTTTCGGTTCGATAAACATAGACGAGACGTATTTGGTTGATCATATTGTCAGACCCGGAGAGACTTTGCAAAGCAAAGGCTTTTCGCGCAATGCCGGAGGAAAGGGCGCGAATCAGGCCGCTGCTCTTGCTGCAACGGGAATCGGCGTTTGCTTGGCCGGAACGATCGGAAAAGACGGTTTATGGGTTTTGGATGAAGTAGGGAAATTCAAAGTGAATTGCGATTTGGTATGTATCGATGAGAATGTCAGTACCGGCAAGGCGACCATAATGGTTTCAGACGAGGGCGAGAACTCTATATTGCTTTATGCCGGGTGCAACCATCTTATCGACGAGGAATATGCCGATAGCGTTTTAGCCAAGTTCGGCAAAGGGGATTGGGTCGTCGTGCAGAATGAGATAAGTTGCACGCCGCATATCATCCGAAAGGCGCACGATCTCGGTCTAAAAGTGCTTTTCAATCCTTCGCCTTACGATGCGAATATGAGGTGCGATTACAATATCGCTTTGACGGACGTGCTGATTGCAAACGAGACCGAGGCTTGCGCCCTTTGCGGTCTTCCCTCCGGCAGCCTCAAGGGCATAGATGATGCCGCCGGGATCGAAACCGTATCGTCAAGGTTGAAAGTCCTGTGCCCCAACGCATGCATTGTCGTGACCATGGGCGCTTCAGGCAGCATTTGCTTTTTCGGCGAGAAATCCGCGGCCGACATGAGCGGCGAGCTGTTCAAGCAGGATGCTTGCAAGGTCAAGGCGGTTGATACTACGGCTGCCGGCGATACTTTTCTGGGCTATTTCCTGTCATCATATTTAAAGCATGGCAATCCCGCTCGAGCTCTCGAAGCTGCTTCCGAGGCTGCCTCCGTCGCCGTCACGAAAAAGGGCGCCATGAAGTCAATACCGATCGGATTGGAAACGTAGGCGAGAGTTTTAGAAGTGCCCTAAAAACGGACGTCGATGATTGTTGCAACAAATCATAAAAAACAATAGACTATAATCCGGAGCGAACTGATATGAAAAAAAGAAGATTAGCTATTGAATTGATTTGTGTCATTGCTTTGATGTCTGTGACAACATTGTTTTCATCTTGTCACTTAGCCGCGAAAGCATCATCTTCAGGCAATACTAGCGGCAATGGGATTGGTGATACTACCATAGATAGTGAAGGGAGTGAAGGAGATGCCACGAATATAAACACTTCAAGTCCGCAAATTGCCGGATTCGCGGTATCCAGCAATCTTAAGGCTTTAAGTGACAATGAACTTCGGCAAATTGCTGACGATATTGGAATATCTGAAAGCGATATTAGAAGATTTTTGTCTGAATATAGTGGTTCAGAAGAAATTCCTATTGCTGATTTAGTCAGTTGGGCCGCATTGGAAAAAGTTGAAATTGACGGAGCGCTCCCAGGGTTGTTCACGATTGACGCAACAGGAAAACAAGTGCGTTTTTCAAAAGGAAACCTCTCTTTTAAACCGTCTTCTTCAAAGTATCAATTTGAAAAAAACCAATACGATTTTAATAAAAACCTTAAAGATAGCGACAGCGATTATGGCGCTTATATTGATACGAAATATAATAGCGGTGTCCGTTCAACCAATGGTGTATTTTATTGGAATGATGTTTTTGCTGATGGCAATAAATTCAATGTTATGGATAATTCCGAATGGGTTTGTCTGACATATGATGAGTTTGATTATCTGTGGAGAGGCAGAAGCAATGCATCGGAGAAGTGGGGCTATCTTACAATAGAGGCAAAAGAACCAAGAGAATCCGGCTTCAGTTATGATATTTCGGGCATCGTTTTCCTGCCGGATCAATATACGGCGCCTTCAGGCTGCGATTTTGCTCCAAGGAAAACGAACAAATGCAGTACGTTGGTATGGAGCCTTATGGAAGCGAACGGCGCCGTCTTTATTCCTTTCGCTATTGAAAATTCCAGAACCACCCCTTACTATTGGTTTCCGGAAAAAAGTTTTGAAAATAAGGAAAAAACCCTTCGTTATTTCCATGATACGATGTATTTGGAGTTGGATAAGGCTTGTGCGTCAATACGCCTGGCGATAGTTGAAGAAAACAATAGCAATGCACATCAGCATTCATATTCAAATGAATGGCTGTTCGATTCAACAAATCATTGGCATAAGGCGAATTGCGAACACGCAACCGAGATTGCAGACAGGAACAGCCATAGTTTCGGTAGTGCTGGAATATGCACTGTTTGCGGATATGATAAAAACGAAAAAGCCAATGCTCTTCCGGGAAGATTCAGTATTTCCGCTGATAAGAAGGTTCAGTTTTCTACGGGAAATCTTTATTGGAATGGTAATAAATATTCATTTGAGAGAAACCAATATGATTACAG
>DMKZ01000180.1 GCA_003454065.1 Spirochaetaceae bacterium | reverse complement strand
GGCGTCGATCAGCATGAACTTCTGGTCAGGATGCCTGGCAGCGACCGTTTTTATCGCATCGGACCATGTGAATCCGGAAGCGATTATGAGCGATATGTCCTCATCCGCTGCGTTGTTCAGGTTCGGAATGTATTGATCCTGCGATTGGGCGGTGACGTAGCTGTAGCTCTTGTCCTTGAGCTTGGTATCTCCGAAGAATCTCTCGATTCCTCTCCATGCGGACGCATTGAAGCTCTTGTCGTCAATGCCGGTGGCATCGGTAAGAAGCCTGGTTGTAATTCCAGAACCTGCTGATTTCTTACTGCACGATACGAACAATGAAAGGACGACCACAGCGATGGCCAATCCAGCCAAAATCCCTTTTCTCATATATTTCCCCCTCAAGAAAAACCAGAGCAAAACGCAAAAACGCCCTCTGCGCAAAGACAATTCAACCGCTTGCTCACTTATTGCGTTAATATTATCAATATCCCTCATAAAATTCAAGAACCGCTCTTCGCCTTCATTCTTCTGACTTTCAAATCCACTTCTTCCTTTTCCAAAATCGTGACCAGCCTTCCGTCGTCTTTGACCGAAAGAATGTCCACCAATTCCTTGAATTTGCGATCTTCCTGCCCGTCGGAGGCATCGCCTTCGAATAAAGCGCATTTATTCACCGTGAACTCTAGAGCAAAAGGAGCGATTTTCCTCACGTATGTCGTCAGTAGATATTTTCTTCCGACAATTAGATTCTGTCTCGTATCGGCATAAACGACGACCTTGAGGGCATCACTCGCAATATTCTCCATCTTAGGATCCGTTTTCAGATAATAGCCCTTGCAACCGTCAGTCTCTCCGTATTCCTCGTCGATCGTGCCGACGACCATGTATTGCTCGCCGTATTTCAAGCAAAGCCTCGAATCCGCATGAACGAACTTGGAATTGGAAAACTCGGCGAAATAATCGATATTCGACAGGACTTCGAAAACGCTCTTGTCGTTCTTTCCGCTTTCATCATTCAAAAAGACATTCACCTTTTCTACGACACGACTTAGAGCCGGATAATACCCGTAAAGGAAATCGATTCCGGACACGTTCATGCTTCCGCCGCTTATGACCAATTCAAACGCTTCGTCGTCGCTTTCCGAAACTTCAAGATCCGGCTTGGTCAGCGTGATATTAAATTCAACGCTCATATTCTTTATCTTTCCGTCCGAAATCTTTCAGGAACGGGATTCATTCCATCCCAAATAATCTGCCTGAAACTTATCGGATCCGTGTTCCCTTCGGTGTTTATGAACAGGATCTTGCTGTCCGCATTGATTCCAAGCTGCTCTTTGAGCTGTTCGATGAACGACTGCGCGCTCTTGTCGGCGACATCCGACATGATGCCGTAAAATGCTCCGAGACCTGCGGCGCCGCTCTCTCCGGAAATTATGAACGGGTCGTCGCCGATCGGCGTTGCGAGAATCCTCATCCCTCTGGCCGCGATATAATCCGGAACCCGAACGAACACGTCCGTCTGCCTTCCGAGGATTTCCCATGCGATTGGCGACGGATCTCCGCAAGCAAGGCCTGCCATAATGGTGTCGAGATCGCCTTTAACGCTATGGCATTTGCCGTCATTAGCCAAAGCGGTTTCATACAAGCATGCCGCTTTTTCCGGCTCCACCACGACGAATTTAGGGGATTCCTCCTTGAAAAGCGCGCTATAGAACCCGATGACGCTGGCCGCCATGGCGCCGACTCCGGCCTGAACGAATACATGCGTGGGCTTCACTATTCCCTGCGACGAAAATTGCTCCTGAGCTTCCAAAAGCATGGTGTTATAGCCTTGCATTATCCATGTCGGTATTTCGACATACCCCGGCCATGAGGTATCGCTAACCACTTGCCATCCGTTCTTATCGGCATCTTCCTGACATGTCCTGACGGCATCATCATAATTCCCTTTGACCACTTTGACCTTGGCTCCGTAATTCTCTATTGCCTTGATTCTCGGCTTGCTGGTCGCGCTATGGACGTAAATATGGCATTTGTATCCGAGTTTATTGGTTATCCATGCAAGGCCCTTGCCATGATTGCCATCCGTGGCCGAAGCGAAAACCATGTTGCCCAAAGCTTTCTTGCATTCCTTGGACATCAGGTATTCATAGCTCATCTCATCATCGCTCAAACCGAGCTTCTTCTGTATGAGACGATATACGGCAAAAGAACCTCCCATGACCTTGAAACTGTTCAGCTCCAGCCTGACCGCTTCGTTCTTTATCCAAATGCTATCGACTCCGAGCATTGACGAAAGATGAGGCAGGCATATAAGAGGCGAAACCCTATATCCGGGTATTTGCCTGTGAAATTTTCGCGCCGTCCTCGCTATATCCACGGAAAACATCTTCCCGCTGACGGAATAATCCTTTTTCTCGAATTTCCTGACAATCCACTTGTAATCGGAATCTTTGGAAACATACACTTCGTTTTCAGGTAATTTCATAAATCCCCTCGCTCTTATAACCTTTTAGGGCGCTTGTGGAGACCAAATGCCCGAAAGGCATCAGGCGAAATCAGGCTATGAGGTTTT
>DMKZ01000089.1 GCA_003454065.1 Spirochaetaceae bacterium | reverse complement strand
AGGACGCTGCCGGTTTTTCTTTTTTTAAATACTGTTCAGTCCCGTTTTCGGGTTTACTATAGATGACATGCCCGACAGCGCAGTCTCAAGCATTCCAGGTATAGGTTTCAAGACAGCAGAAGAGCTAAGGTCTTTGGGTGTCAATACCCCATTGGACTTGATGATGCTTAAAGCTCGTTCGGTTGAAATGCGCGACGTTGTCGTAAATTTCTCCGAGATTCGCGAATCTGGTTTTGTCAATACTTTTGTCAAAGTAGTCCAAAAAAGCATCCTGCCGTCCAATATTCTGAAAGTTATCGTAGAGGATATTGCGGATGATGCTCCTGCGAAGCTTAAGACGGCTGTGCTGTGGTGCTTTGGAAGGAATTTTTTGAATAGATTTCTCCGACTTGGAAATGTCTATTATCTTTACGGAAAAGGCGTACGCAAAATAGAATTCAACAATTCGCTTCAGATTTCTTCGTTCGACATTAAGACAGCGTATCAGTCCGGAGCATTTTATTCGGCGCAGGGTTATGGAACTATTAAGAACATTTACGTTCCATCCGATCCTTCTTTGAATTCAAGAATATCAGTTGCAATCAGGCAAGCTATCGACTCGTTCGATTGGGAAAATCATGATTTCGGACTTACTAAGGATTGTTGTGATAGGTTTGGTTTGCTTCCCGCAAAGGAAGCTTGCTTGCAATATCATTTTCCTTCAAGCCGTGAAATGGCGGAAAAAGCCAGAAGAACGCTTTCTTTCATAGAATATTTGGAGGTTCGGGACGATAGATTCAAATCCGATGCTGCAAGCGCGCGAGTGGATAGCTTTTCTTCGGAGGAGATGAGTCTTGTTTCATCGCTTGGTTTCGAACTTACCAAATCTCAGCGTGATGCGGTTTTCGATATCTTCAGCGATCTTGAGTGTTCTCATAGCGTTTTTCGACTGTTACAGGGCGAGGTCGGTTCCGGAAAAACCATTTGCGCGCTTTTGGCGTGTTATCATCAATTTCTAAAAGGCGGCCAATCCGCTTTTCTTGCGCCGACGGAAATACTCGCATACCAGCATTATCTGACTGCAAGCAAAGTTTTCGCTTCGTTCGGCATTCGAGTGGAATTCATATCATCCAAATGCAAGAAAGCTCAAAGGCTCAGAATCGCGAAGGATCTGGCAGAGGGCAGAATAGGATTGCTGATAGGGACTCATTCTATATTGTCTTCGGACATAGCCTTTAGGAATCTGAGGTTCGTCGTTGTCGATGAGGAGCAGAGGTTCGGCGTCGAGCAGAAGCAGGCCGTGATGGCGAAAGGCGATGGAATCAAGGTTCTTCTGATGTCCGCGACACCGATACCCAGAAGCATCTTGAAGATTCTCTCCCAAGGATACGAATGCAGCACGTTGGAGAAATTCATAAGTAATAATCCGGTCAAGACGCTGCTGGTCGGTCAAAGCAGAAGGCTTGAAGCCTATCGAAGCATAAGGAACGAATTCGAAAAGGGGAATTGCGCATATTTCGTAGTTCCGAGAATCGATGATGAGAATAGCGAATTGAAGAGCATAAAGACGCTCGAAGATCTGCTTATTTCCATTTTCCCAAATATCAGTTACGCCGTCATGACTTCCAGGACAAAAGAAGAGGACAAGAAAATATTCGTCCAAGGCTTTTTGTCCGGAAAGATAAAATACATAATATCCACGAGCGTGGTGGAAGTCGGAATGGATAATCCGAATGCAACCTGCATGGTCATAGAAGATGCCGATATGTTCGGCTTATCCACGCTCCATCAATTGCGCGGCAGAGTCGGAAGAAGTTCTAAGCCGTCATGGTGCTTTTTGGTCTATAGGGATGAAATATCGGACAGCGGAAAAGAAAGACTTAGGATAATCAAGGATGAAAGCGATGGATTCAAAATCGCCGAAATGGACTTGTCGATGCGCGGAGGCGGGGATGTGATAGGGCTCAAGCAGAGCGGGAAAAGCACGTTCAAGTTCTTCGATTTCGAAAGAGATCAGGATTTTCTCGAATTGTGATGCAATCATGAGCAGGACATACGCTGCAATCGATTTGAAATCTTTTTTCGCATCGTGTGAAGCGGTTTCCCGCAGCCTCGATCCGCTCGATGTGAACCTAGTCGTGGCAGATGAGAGCAGAACGGCCAAGACGATTTGCCTTGCGGTCAGTCCTGCCTTGCGCAAATACGGCATCGCATCGCGTGCCAGGCTGTTTCAGGTTCAGAGCGCAGTGGCCAAGATAAACGAAGCCAGAAAGAGGGCGGCAGGCGGCAGATTTGTCGGGAAATCCAGTTCGGCCAAGGCACTGGAAGCCGATCCCAGATTGGAGCTTTCTTTCATAATAGCGCGCCCTCGCATGAAAACCTATATTGATATCAGCAAGACGATATACGAGAAGGTGTATTTGAAATACCTTGCGTCAAGCGATGTGTTCCCTTATTCCATCGATGAGGTTTTCTTGGATGCCACATCGTATCTGAAGCATTATCGCAAAAAGCCGGAGGACTTCGTGAGGATGCTGGTTCGAGAGATTTTCGATGTTTCCGGAATAACCGCTACAGCAGGAATCGGACCCAACCTTTTTCTGGCCAAAGTCGCCATGGATGTGATGGCGAAGAAGATTGCACCCGATGAACATGGTGCGAGAATAGCCGTTTTGGACATTCCGAAATATAGAAGGGAGCTTTGGGATCATAAGCCTATAACCGATTTTTGGATGATAGGCAGGAAAACCGCGGAGAGACTGCTGTATTATGGAATCGAATGCATGGGCGACTTGAGTTTGTTCTCTCTGGAGAACGAAAATGTCCTGTTCGCCGAATTCGGAATCAATGCCGAGTTTCTGATAGACCATGCTTGGGGCTGGGAGCCATGCTCCATAGCGGATGTTAAAAAGCTTGAAGCCGAAAGCCGAAGTCTGACCACATCTCAGGTCTTGCCCGAAGCGTATGCGAATGCCGATGCCAGA
>DMKZ01000099.1 GCA_003454065.1 Spirochaetaceae bacterium | reverse complement strand
ACGACAGCGCCTACAAGGGCGTGACGTGGTCGAGCTCCAACGCCTCGGTCGCCACCGTCAGCCAGTCCGGACTCGTCTATGCGGTCGGGCCTGGGACCGCCGTGATAACGGCCACCAGCTCGTATGACGGATCCACCAAGGGGACGAAATCCATTGCTGTTTCGTCGTATTCGACAGGTGCGATGGTCGGATTGAACAGCGGGAGGTATGCGCTCGGACATGGTTCCTCCGTGACCGGGTTGTCTCCGTTCCACATTTCGAAATACGAGGTTACGCGCGGCCTGTACAGGACCGTCATGGGAAGCGACCCGTCCAAGAGCGGAACGGCTTCCGGCGAGATCGCGGACAACCAGCCCGCCGACTCCATGACGTGGTACCAGGCGGTCGAGTTCTGCAACAGGCTCTCGGAGATCGAGGGCTTCGACAAGTGCTACGCGATCAGCGGCACGAGCGTGGCGTGCGACTTCTCGAAGAACGGCTACCGCCTCCCGACCGAAACCGAGTGGGAGTACGCGGCCTCCGGCGGCAACAACTCCTACGCGTATTCCGGAAGCAACGCGCAGGGAGACGTGGAATGGTATTCGGCCAACTCCTCCGGCAAGACCCACGCGGTCGGCCTCAAAGCCGCCAACGGCTACGGGCTGTACGACATGAGCGGAAACGTCTGGGAGTGGTGCTGGGATTGGTACGACTCCTCATACGGAGGCTACGGCCTTTTCGACTATTGCGGCCCTTCGTCCGGAACCCAGAAGCTTCAGCGCGGCGGCGGATACATAGGCAACACCGACCATGCCGTGACGTACAGGAGAAACTTCGATCCCAGCAGCGCGCTGGGCGATGGAGGATTCCGCGTTGCGAGATCAATTCCGAAATATAGCGATAAATACATGGTGAAAGTCGATGGAGGAAATTATGCGTTCGGTCATGGTTCGAGCACTACTACTATTAGTCCGTTCTATATTTCGAAGTATCAGATCACCCAATACGAATGGAACAAGACTATGGGAGGTTCCAAAACATTTCGCCATACTTCATCTCCGGAAGGCATAAACAGTCGATTGCCTGCCGAATACGTTTCCTGGATTCAAGCGGTTACGTTCTGCAATGCGCTTTCCGTAGAAGACGGGTATGAGCCATGCTACACGATAAACGGCACCAATGTCGATTGCGACTGGACGAAGAACGGCTATAGGCTGCCGACCGAAACGGAATGGGAATATGCCGCATCCGGCGGAAATAATTCCTATACATATTCCGGAAGCAACGACTATGCTGCGGTCGGGTGGTTCGAAAACAACTCAGATAACAGGACTCATGAAATCGGTCTCAAGGCCGCCAACGGCTACGGGCTGTACGACATGAGCGGAAACGTCTGGGAGTGGTGCTGGGATTTGTGTTCCGATAGGCGACCGACCGTTTACGGAGGTTTCGGCGCGACGAATTACAGGGGAGCGTCAAGCGGATCGTATCGCGCATTGCGAGGGGGTACCGCATGGAATACTATTGGCAGCACTGATTTCCCAGGCATGCTTACTTTCAGATACACCGAGGTAATCGGAAACGAATGCGGCGATGTCGGTTTGCGTATCGTTCGCTCGGCGATGTAGGTCTGGAAGCACCTCATACTAGTGCCGAATAGGAAACCGTTGGTTTCCATTTCATTTGAGCTCTGCTGGATCAAATGCTTGTTTCAGCAGAGCTTTTTTTGTTGAATTTTTGATGCACAAGATATAAAATCTTATGCCATTATGGATAAGATGACACCGGATAGGCTCAGAGAGCTGTATTTGGATTTTTTCAAGAATAAAGGTCATAGCGTGATTCAAGGTTCGTCGCTCATACCGGAAAACGACCCCACGGTATTGTTCACTACTGCGGGCATGCATCCATTGGTGCCCTACATACTCGGGCAGGAGCATCCGCAAGGCAAAAGGCTGTGCGATTTTCAAAAGTGCATCAGAACGGGCGATATCGATAGCGTAGGGGATTCCAGCCATCTGACTTTTTTCGAAATGCTGGGAAATTGGTCTTTGGGCGATTATTTTAAGAAGGAGATGATTCCTTACTCCTTCGAATTTCTCACTAAGGTGTTGAAAATCGATGTGAAAAAATTGTATGTGACGGTATTCGAGGGGGATGGTGATGCTCCGCGCGATGAGGAAGCGGCGAAATGCTGGATGGATTGCGGAGTGGATGAAAGCCATATTTTCTTTTTGCCGAAAGCCGATAATTGGTGGGGTCCTGCGGGAAACACCGGCCCTTGCGGTCCCGATAGCGAAATGTTCATAGATACTGGCAAGCCGAAATGCTCGCAATCTTGCAGACCTGGTTGCGGATGCGGGAAATACCTTGAAATCTGGAACGACGTCTTCATGCAATACAGAAAGACCGAAGATGGCAGGATCGTCGAGATGTCGAGGAAATGCATTGATACCGGAATGGGAATCGAGCGAACGGTATGCATACTCAACGGGCAGAAGAGCGTTTATGAGATCGAACCTTTCCAGGCCATAATCAAGGCTATAGAGGAAATATCGGGGAAAAAATATCAGAAGAACGAATCGGATGACGTCTCCATGCGTATAATTTCCGACCATATGAGAACATCCGTGTTCATATTGGGCGACCAGAACGGAATCGCCGCTTCGAATGTCGGTCAGGGCTATATTCTGCGCAGGCTCATCAGGAGAGCGGTCAGGCATGGAAGGAAAATCGGAATAGGACGTTTTTTCATGTGCGATCTCGCCAAGGTCATAATAGGCCTTTACCGGAAGGCGTATCCGGAGCTTGAGAAGAACAAGGATTTCGTGTTTTCCGAGCTTTTGAAGGAAGAGGAGAAGTTCAGCAAGACCATAGATAACGGAGAAAGGGAGTTCAATAAGGTCATGGAGAATCTGGCCAAGGCGAATTCCAAAGAGATATCCGGGCGCGTGGCGTTCAAGCTCTATGACACATTCGGCTTCCCTCTTGAGCTTACCGAGGAGCTGGCAGCCGAGCATGGCGTGAAAGTCGATAGGGAAGGCTTTGCCAAGGCATTTGAAAAGCATCAGGATCTTTCCAGGGCGAATATCGGCAGCTTTAAGAGCGGACTTCAGGACCATAGCGAGAAAACCGTGGCGTATCATACGGCGACGCATCTGCTTCACAAGGCGCTTTGCGATGTTCTGGGTGGGTATGTGAAGCAGTTGGGCTCCAATATCACAGCGGAGAGACTTCGTTTCGATTTCAACCATGACGGACCGCTTTCCGAAGACGAGATCAGGAAAGTCGAGGATTTGGTGAATCGGAAAATAGAGGAAGGGCTGCCTGTGACATGCAAGAACGAGACCATAGAGCAAGCAAGGGCGGAAGGGGCTTTCGCTCAGTTCGATTCTAAGTACTCCCAGCTCGTGTCGGTTTATTCCATCGGCGATTTTTCCAAGGAAGTATGCGCTGGACCTCATGTGGAGAACACCAGGATTCTAGGGCGTTTCAAAATCGTAAAGGAATCTTCTTCATCCGCAGGCGTCCGCAGGATACGGGCGATATTGGAGTGAAGCCGCGCGAACGCATAAGGTCTTCAGAAGTGCTTCTTGAAAAACCTTTTGGAATATGAAAGTCATGCTTGGATTCTCTTCGAAAAAGCTTCTCCGCCTGCTTTTCGCTGTTTTTCTGCTGTTGCCGGCGCCTTGCGCGTTTTCGATGTCGTTCACGTACATCAGACCCGAGGAAAACTACGACAGCGACGTGATGCTGCGCAAATACGGTCAGCGTCCGGACGGAGATGTGAGTTTTTCCGAATTCGTTTACAATAAGATAGAGGCGAATTCCATTCCCAAGAACGTCTATATTCATTTCGCAGGGATGGGCAAGGAGATATATCAGCTCTACGGGCACACAGGCATAGTCTTGGAATATGAGAGCGGCGAGCGGATTTTTTTCGATTGGGGGAACTTCAATTCGAATAAACCGGGCTTTGTCAGCGATTTCATACATGGTAACCTCATATACACGCTTTCAGTGCATACCATAGATTTTTGGGAAAGCTATTTGGAGTCGGAAGGCAGGACATCGCGATTCTACAAGCTTCTGATGACTGATTCGCAGAAAATCGATCTTCAGAACTTTCTTTATTACAATTCGAGACCGGAAAATCTGAACTACCTTTATGATTTTTTCAAGGATAATTGCTCGACTAGGGTCAGGGATGTGCTCAACAGGGCGTATGACGGCAAACTCTTCGATTTCTTTTCCAAAATTCCGCAAGGAACGTATAGGCGCGTCATTGAGCGCGCCGTCAGGAACATGTCATCCGTCGAGTTCATATACAACTTCGGACAAGGCCCCTCGCAGGACGCTCCGATAAGCTATTATGATGCGATGTTCCTTCCGGGGTATCTCGAGGCAGGACTCAAAAGATTCATGATAGACAGATCCGTTTGCGCAGGCAAGGGGGAGAAGCTGATTTATCGGGCATTGTCGGATTCCATGTCGTTCGCATCGGGAGTTTGCGCAGCGAGAGTCAATGGGTATTTTCCAAGCAGCATCGATCCGAACGACATCAGGAAACACGTATCCGTTCATGTCGTTTCCGGCATTAAAGAAGGCAATTACGACATCCTGTATCCTGAAGCGGTCGTAGAGGGCGAGAATCTTCCGCCGCGAAAGACGACGATGTTCTTGGTTTTGGCGGTTCTGTTCTTCATAAATTTCCTCGATTTCATAATGCCGAACAAAGCAGGAAGCGTTTTCCGCGTGATTTCGCTTTCGATAGCTTGCGTCATAGAGATCGTGATGGGGGTGCTCTCGCTCGCGCTGATTTACTTTTCATCGTTTACGATTCATACTTTCGTGTACTTCAATTGCAATCTGATCTTCGTCAATCCTTTCATGTTCGTTGCGGCATATTATTCGTTCAGGTTGATTTTCGAAGACAGATATGAATTGAAATATATGCGATGCAACGCCCTGCTGCTTCTGATGTGTCTTGCGGCAACCATTCTGAAATTGTCCTATAGACAGGAGAACTTTTATCTCATCGTTGCGTTCTATGTATATTTCTCTTCCTTGATAGCTGTGATGTTTTGCAAAAATGCCGATTATTCTATAGACTTAAGGAGATGGTTCAAAAAGAAGGTTTTCAGGTTCAGATGACAGCCTTCTGCGGCCTTTAAGGAGGATGTGAATGGAATATAGGAAAGTCAGAGAGGATTACATCATAAGGTTCGATAAAGGAGAGGAGATCCTTGAGAGGCTTGCGAAGTTCGCCAGCATGGAGGACATAGGGTGCGCGTCAGTCAGCGCAATCGGAGCGACCGATGATTTCACATCAGGGGTGTTTGATGCGACTACGAGAGAATACGCATTCGAAAGTCATCAGGGCGATTATGAGATCGCTAGCCTTAACGGCAGCATAACCAGGAAAGACGGAAAGCCGTATTTGCATCTTCATGGCGTTTTTTCCAATGCCGAAGGGTTCGTAGCGGCTGGTCATCTCACGAAAGTCAGGATCAGCGTTACATGCGAGATGTTCGTTCGCGTCTTGGATGGCGTAGTCGAAAGAGTCGCCTCGGATGAAGTCGGAACCAACATAATCAAAGTCAGCAAGTAAGGAGTCTCTTATGTCAGATTACATGGGCGGAACCGGCGTTCAATACCATGTCAGGACGAAAAACGGCGATGTCGGAAGATATTGCATACTGACTGGCGACCCGGGACGTGTGGAGAAGATAGCTTCGCTGCTTGATGATGCGAAGCACGTGACGACCAACAGGGAATTCGTCACATATACAGGGCGCTTGAACGGTGTTGGCGTATCGGTTTCCAGCACCGGTATAGGCGGTCCTTCCGCAGCGATAAGCATACAGGAGCTTTTTGCTTCGGGTGCGGATACCTTCATAAGGGTAGGCACATGCGGAGGAATAGACCTTGAAGTTCAGGGCGGCGATATAGTCATCGCCACTGCTGCCGTTCGGGCGGAAGGCACTGCAAGGGAATACGCCAGCATCGAGTATCCTGCGGTTGCTGACCTGGAGGTTCTGAATGCACTCGTGGATTCGGCGAAATCCAAGAAGATGAGGTATCATGCCGGAGTCGTGCAATGCAAGGATTCGTTCTACGGACAGCACGATCCTGATAAGATGCCGGTGGGTTACAGGTTGAATGAATTGTGGAACGAGTATTTCATGATGGGATGCAAGGCGAGCGAAATGGAAAGCGCGACGCTTTTCATAGTCGCGCAGTATCTTAGGGCTAGGTGCGGGACCGTGCTTAGCGTGGTCGGCAATCAGGAGAGGGAGAAGCGCGGAATGCCGAATGAGTTCTGCCACGACCCTGAAAGCGCCATTCATGTTGCAATAGAAGCGATAAGGCTCCTGATCGAGCGCGATCGCAAATAGTCGTCATAGGAGGATTGAATATGATCAGCTACAAGGATTTGGGATTGGTTAATACAAGGGAAATGTTCAAGAAGGCGATTACCGGCGGATATGCCATTCCTGCATATAATTTCAACGATATGGAACAGCTTCAGGCGATAATCCAGGCATGCGTAGAAACGAAATCGCCTGTGATATTGCAAGTTTCCAAGGGCGCTCGCGATTATGCGAACATAAATCTGCTTTACAATATGGCGAAGGGCGCGGTCGAATATTCCAAGTTTTTGGGATATCAGATTCCGATAGTGCTTCACCTCGACCATGGGGCGGATTTCGATATATGCAAGTCTTGCATAGACAACGGATTCTCGTCGGTTATGATAGATGCGTCATCGCATCCTTACGCCGAGAATATCGAGATAACGAGGAAAGTCGTCGAGTACGCTCATAAATACGACGTAACCGTCGAAGGCGAGCTTGGCGTTCTCAGCGGCGTCGAAGACGAGGTCTCCAGCGAGGCGAGCCATTATACCAGGCCAGAGGAGGTCATCGATTTCGTCGGAAAAACCGGTGTCGATAGCCTTGCCATTTCAATAGGAACGAGCCACGGAGCGAATAAGTTCAAGCCCGAACAATGCACGAAGGATCCCAAGACGGGTCGTCTTATCCCGCCTAGTTTGAGGTTCGATATTCTCGCCGAAGTCGAGAAGAAGCTCAAGGGATTCCCGATCGTGCTTCACGGTTCGTCATCCGTTCCGCAGGAATACGTTGATATAATCAACAAGTTCGGCGGAAACCTCAAGGACAGCATAGGAATTCCGGAGGAGCAGTTGCGACAAGCTGCCAAAAGCGCCGTATGCAAGATAAACATAGACAGCGATGGAAGGCTTGCCATGACTGCTGCCGTCAGGAAATATCTTGCTGAGAATCCAGCCGCTTTCGATCCGAGAAAATATCTCGGTGCGGCTCGCGAGGAGCTCAAGAAGATGTATATGAGAAAGAACATCGAGGTTCTCGGAAGCAACAACAAGTGTTGATTGCGCAAAGCAGGTCGAAGGAATGAAAAAGCTCGTTATAGTCGAATCGCCCACCAAGGCCAAGACAATTTCCGACATATTGAAGAAGGAGAATGCCGAAGTCATAGCATCGATGGGTCATATCAGGGACATACCCGAGAACGGGGTCAATGTCGATATGGAGACATTCAAGCCCAAATATGCGATTTCCGCTGACAAGAAGGAAATCGTCAGAAAGATGAAAAAAGAGCTGGGCGAGTCCGACGAACTTTATCTTGCGACCGATGAGGATAGGGAAGGGGAGAGCATTTCATGGCATTTGAAGGAGGTGCTCAAACCTTCTATGCCTGTCCGGCGCATGGTCTTCCATGAAATAACGCCTTCGGCAATAAAACGCGCTTTTGCCAATACGCGCGACATCGATATGAATATGGTGAGCGCGCAGGAATCCAGAAGGGTTCTCGATAGGCTGGTCGGATACGAGATATCCCCGCTTTTGTGGAAGACCGTAGGCGATAGGCATCTCTCCGCGGGCCGAGTGCAAAGCCCTGCGCTCAAACTCATAGTGGATCGCGAATACAGCCGTATGTCTTTCGTAACATCTTTCTACAATGCGATAAAAGCCTTGTTCGAGACTTCATCGGGGGATAAGATAGAATCCAAGCTAGTGAGCGTCAATGGCAGGAAAATCGTAAGCGGAAAGGATGATTTCGATCCCGACACGGGCAAAGTCGTCAACGAAAACCTCGTTTTGCTCGACGAGAAGAAGGCGCAACGATTCGAAGAGGAAATCAGAAGCGCCGGATGGACGGTCAGCAAGGTGTCGAAGAGGGAAGCCAAAACGCAGCCTCCTTTTCCATTCATTACTTCCACATTACAGCAGGAAGCCAACTCTAAACTTCATTTCTCATCATCCAAAACGATGCTTGTGTCGCAGCATTTGTACGAAAAAGGCTTCATAACATATATGAGAACGGATTCGCCTTCGCTTTCCGAAGACGGGGAAAACGCCATACGCGATGCCGTTTCGCGCAAGCTGTCGTCGGATCGGCTCTCTGAAGCGCCGAGAAAGTTCAAATCGAAGGATGAGAATGCGCAAAACGCTCACGAGGCCATCAGGCCGGCGATAATCGACGGAACGATAAAGGAGGCTCAGGAGCTTTCACTAACGGGAGATGAAGCGAAGCTTTACGGGCTGATATATCGCAGATCGCTTGCTAGTCAGATGAAAGATAATCTGAGGGAGATCACAAGCCTCAGGATCGCAAGCGATGAGAATTGCGCCGACGCATTCGAATTTGCGGCTTCGGGCTATATTGTGGTTCAGGAGGGCTTTCGCGAAATCTACGGCTCGTCAGATGAGAAGGAGGAGGCCAAAAGGCTGCCGGATGTCAAGGAAGGCGATGCCCTCGATCTTGCGGAGCTCACATCCCAGAACATGCAGACGCAACCGCCGAGGAGATGGTCGGAAGCGGCGCTCATTAAGGAAATGGAACGTCTTGGAATAGGCCGCCCATCCACTTATGCGACCACGATATCATCCATAGTCAGCAAGAGATATGCAGAAAGGCAGGACGGCGTTCTCGTTCCGACTTTTACCGGTTTCGTCATAATAAAGTTTCTTTCAAATCATCTTTCGAAGTTCCTGGATTACGATTTCACATCCAAAATGGAGGAAAGCCTTGATGAAATCGAAAACCAGAAAGTGAACGAATTCGAATATCTTCGCGATTTCTATTTGGGCGATGGCGGCTTGAAGGATAGCCTTGCGTTCGTAGTGGACGACAGACGCGCCGAGCAAAGATTGCATCTGCCCGGAGTGAGCGATAAGTATGCGATATACGTAGGCAAATACGGGCCTTATGTTTCGTATTCCGAAAAATCCTATTCGATACCGTCCAATGTCTTCCCGTATATGATGTCTGATGAAAGGATCAGAAAAATCATAGACGAAAAGGAGAACAGCTCGCGGTCGGCCGCTTACGAAAGCGTTTCGGTGGATAAGGCGACGGGCAAGGATATCTTTTTCAATGAAAACGGCAAATATGGTCCGTATTTCTTCATTGCCGGCGAGAACAGAAGCGTTCGTCTTCCGAAGGGGTGCAGAAAGGACGAGTTCACTGCCGATGAGATTGCCAAGCTATTCGCGATTCCGTTTGAAATAGGAAAAGACGAGAACGACAACCCTTTGACAATGAACAGCGGCAGATTCGGCTATTATGTTTCATGCAATAGGAAAAACGCAAGCGTAAAGGATGTTCACAAGGCGCTGAGTCTGACTGCGGATGAAGCGTTGCAGCTTATAAACAAGACGAAACAATGACGATTACACAAGAAGGCGACACGATAAAGCATATCGTGTTCGATGACGGAAGGCATCTTACCGTTGTCGGAAGCGCGCATATCAGCCAAAGAAGCGTGGATGAGGTCAAGCAGACGATCGAGGCAGTGCGACCCGATTGCATTTGCATTGAGCTTGATGAGGACAGATGGGTCAAGTTTCATCATAAAGACGATGCCTATGAGGATTTTGATCTGATCAAGGCGATCAGACAGGGCAAGTTCTTTCTTATAATGGTGAATGTCATATTGTCGTCCTTCCAAAAACGTTTGAGCAAGGGGACGACCGGAGAATCCGGAAGGGAAATCATCGGCGCAGGCGAAATCGCCATCGAGAAGAATATTCCGCTGTGCTTTGCAGACAGGAAAATCTCATTGACGCTGAAGCGAGCATGGGCGAAATCGTCGCTGTTCCCCAAATCGATGATATTGGCAAGCCTTTTTGCCTCTGCTTTCGATAGAAGCAAGATAACGGAAGAGGAGCTCGACCAGCTCAAGCAGCAAAGCAGCATAGATAAGATGCTTGAGGAAATGTCCAAGGAGATGCCGTCTATCAAGACGGTTCTGATTGACGAAAGGGACAGGTATTTGGCGTCTATAATCTATTCCGCCCCCGGAGAAAACAAATTCGCGATAGTCGGTCAGGGGCATGTGAAGGGGCTTTTGACCATGTTGGAGAAACTTGAGTGCAAGGAGCTCGACGAGAACGTATCCGAATTGGATGTTGTTCCGAAGAGGAAAGGAAGGTTCCTGAAGGATTATTTCGTCCCTATCGTTCTCGTGTCCGTTCTCGTGGCTATCGGCATAGTCAAAGGATGGAGGATGGGTGCGCAATACTTTGCGGCATGGGCCATGTTGAATGCGCTGACTGCCAGCGTAGGGGCCGCAATCAGCCTTGCGCACCCTTTGACGATTCTCGCCACTGCGATCACTTCGCCGGTTTCGGCGCTGACTCCCGTACTCGGTGTCGGCATGGTAGCGGGACTTGTGGAGGCTACCGTTCGGCGTTCGCGAGTTCGCGATCTCGACACGCTATCCGATGATGTCTCGATTTTCAAGCGATGGTTCGGCAACAGGATTCTTCACACATTTCTCATTTTGATCGTAACGACTTTTTCCAGCGCGATAGGGACTTTTGCGATTTTCCCGATTTTCAGAAGCTTTTTGTTCAAGTTGCTCGGTTGGAGCTGAGAAACTGCGACAAAACGATCTAGAGCCGCAAACGACAATAGCGAGCGGATGCGGGATGAGAAACGCATCATGCAGGATTCGAGCTAGCCGAGACAATGCTATGTGCATGGCTCGACGCTCAGAGCCGATTGATGTGTTTATCGCCCGCAGGCGCTCGCTATTGTATAAAATCTTTTCAAAATAAAAAAAATAATTATAATCATGAAGAATTGCACAAATCAGCCTTTTTCGCAAATGTTCGGTGCGTTTTATCAACGTCGCTCATGGTGACAAAGCAAACCGTCGGATGTTGTGAAGATGGGCGGATTTCGCTTGTGATGACAAGGAGGATAAATGAAAAAGAAAATTGTTGCGGTTCTTATTATCGCGCTTGTTTGTTCCGTTTCCGTATTCGCTGCTCCCAAGAACAAGAAAGCCAATTACAGGCACGGCAAGGACATGGGAATCGGTTTGAATCTCGGATATCCGGGACTTGGTCTTGCTTTCAGGTATCATAATGACGATCTGAGGATTCTCGGCGCCGCCGCATTCGACTACAAATACGGCGCGATTGCCATCGATGCCACCGGCGAATACATTTTCGCTACGATCGACGACAGCAAGAGAAGGCCCATCTTGGACTTTTCGTTAGGAGCTGGAGCAGGAGTGGGAATTCCGACCGATGGCGAGAGCCTTTATCTGGCATTTGAACTTGGAATTATCGCCAACTACGATATAGCTGATACTCCATTTTCGCTTTTCGTAAGAGGATTGTGGCGTCCTTATCTTACTTTCGGCGACGATGGGAAGTTCGAGCCGGTCGGATTCGGCGCAAGCGCCGGATTCACCTACAATATCGATCTTGACTGATATTGCATTTTCGAGTTGAAAAAAAGCCTCCGCATGGGAAATCCCTTGCGGAGGCTTTTTTTTGTTGAGATTTTTAGAAGCGCCCCTTAGAATACCACTTCGTTTCCTCTGCCTTTCCTCTGCCTGTCCTTGAATTCCGCAACGGCGGTGAAGAAAGCATCGCCTGAGGAGTTCAATGCGGTTTCGAACGAATCCTGGATCACGCCGATTATGAATCCGATTCCAACCACTTGCCATGCTATGTTCTGCGGTATCCCGAAAATGGAGCATGCCATCGGTATGAGCATTAGCGACCCGCCGGCGACGCCCGATGTTCCGCAAGCCGCCAAAGTCGCGATTACGGATAGCAGGATCATCATCGGGAAGCTTGTCTGTATTCCAAGTGTGAATACGGTGGAAAGCGTCATTATAGTTATAACGACTGCGGCGCCGTCCATGTTTATGACTGATCCGAGCGGAATTGTGACGGAGTAGATGTCTTCGTCAAGACCGAGTTCCTTGCACAATTCCATGTTCATAGGGATGTTCGCAGCGCTCGATCTCGTGAAGAATGCGGTTATTGCGGATTTCTTCAGGCATCTCCAGAGCAGAGGATACGTATTCCTCTTCAGGAAGAAGGTTCCGAGAATCGGATTGATTATGCAGGATGTGACTATCATAGTTCCGACGAGTTCGACGATGAGCAGGCCGTAATTCGTGAAAATCTCGATGCCGTTTGTGGCGACATTGGTATAGGCTATGCCGAGGATTCCGAAAGGAGCTAATTGGATGACGTAAGCGATCGTCTTGCTTACGCAGTCGGCTACGTCCTGAAGGAAGCCTTTAGTGACATCACCGCTTTTCTTGAGAATCACGCCGAAAATGCATGCCCAGCACAGGATCGAGATGTATTGTCCGTTCGCTATTGCAGCGACAGGGTTCGAAAAGATGCCCAGAACGAAATTATATAGGACTTCGCCTATTCCGCTCGGAGCGGAGGAGTAATCCGCATCGGATCCTGGAAACACCAGCTTGATCTGCCATATATTCGCAACTATGACGGCTATGACCGCAGCGATCAATGTGGTGAGCATGTATAGGACGACTATGTCTCTGATGACCTTTCCTTCGATATGCTTGCTGCGCGCTATGGATGCGATTATCAGCACGAACACCAATATCGGCGCAAGCGCTTTCAGTGAGCCGATGAAGAGTTCTCCGAGCAATATCAGGAACCGGCCGCTGTCTGCGGGGATTGCAAGCCCCAGAAGGGCGCCGATCACCAAGCCGATGGCAATCCTGAGCACGAGCGGGATGCCGACGTATTTTTTCACTAAGTTCATAAATATCCTCCCAACGGATAAGTGTTGCCGTAATCATACCATAGCATCGGTAAAATTGAAAAAATACATCGCAAATAGTAGAATATTCGGTAATTGCCTGCGAGGGTGAGAGGCTTTGCCCGAAGGCAGACAGGAACAATATTCTAACATTTAGGAGAAATAGTTATGGAAAGACTATTCAGGCTTAAGCAGCATGGTACTTCGGCCAAGACCGAGTATCTTGCTGGTCTTACGACATTTCTCACGATGGTTTACATCCTCATCGTAAATCCTGGCATTCTCAGCGCGGCCAAAATGGATTGGGGCTCTGTGTTCACGGCAACCGCTCTTTCGGCGGCAATCGCCACGCTGGTCATGGGCTTGTGGGGGAATCTTCCTTTCGCTCTTGCGCCGGGAATGGGACTCAACGCCTTCCTTGCATTTACTGTTTGCGGCATGATGGGCTATCCGTGGCAATTCGCATTGGCTGCCGTGTTCATCGAAGGCATAATCTTCATCTTCCTTACGGCATTCAATATAAGGGAAGAGATCGTGGCGAGCATTCCCGACAACCTCAAGAAGGCGATCGCCGTAGGCATCGGGCTTTTCATCGCTTTCATAGGAATGCAGAACGCCGGAATCATCGCCCCTAATCCTTCCACTGCGGTCGAGCTTCATACTTTCAAGTCCGCTGCAGGCGATTACGCTCCGTTCGTTGCGCTTATCGGTCTTATCATAACTTCCATCTTGGTAGTAAAGAAGGTTCCGGCAGCGCTTCTTATCGGAATAGCTCTCACGACTCTCGTCGGAATTCCTTTCGGCGTGACGGTGTGGAATCCGATCGGACTCAGATGGGCTCCTCCTGAAATGACGGGAACATTCTTCGGGTGCTTTGACGGATTCAGGATGATTCAGAGCAGCAGAGACGCTTTCGACTTCATGGTGGTGATGTTCACATTCCTGTTCGTCGATATGTTCGATACACTGGGAACTCTGATCGGCTG
>DMKZ01000083.1 GCA_003454065.1 Spirochaetaceae bacterium | reverse complement strand
CATGGCTGATAGTTTGGCATTGGAGTTGGTGGATGCCGTTAACGGCACCGGCGCCGCCTATAAGAAAAAGGACGATACGCATAGGATGGCTGAGGCTAACAAGGCCTTTTCAAATTTCCGGTGGTGATCGTCGCTATTTTAAATGTTGATTTTTAGATGATGGTTTTTCGAGGCCTCTTCCAATGTTATGGCGAGGAGACCTTGAAAATGTGAAAATGAATGTTATTTCGTTGTTCGGGAGTTGGAGGGCAATGATGAAGAGGATTCTCTTTTGTATTCTGTTTGCTGCAGTTTGTGTTTCTAGTGCCTATAGCGGCATTTTTGACGGACTGCTCGGTGGCAAGAAAAGCGGTGATGCCAAGTCATCATCTTCGCAAAAAGGCGGAGTTTCCAAGTCCGATGCTAAGAAACTAGGTGTTGGAATCGATGGGGGCATCGGTGCCGTTCGAGACGGAATGTGGTGGTCCGCAGGCGCTGCTGTCAGATATGAGCTTAGCGATTCTCTCGCTGCTTATGGTAAATTGGGTTATCAGTCCGGAGATTATAAGGAGAGGGATCCCTTCATAATGCATTTGGGCGCTTCCGGCGCATATCTGTTCGAGGTAGCGAAGGACAGCGGACTGAAAGTGGGACCTGGAATAGGCGTGAGCCTTCTTGCTCCCAAGCCTTTGGGCGTTTCTCCGGAAATCGGCGCAGTGATGGATTATAGCCCGTCATCTATGCCGATTTCCGTCATAGTCAAGGCATTGTATGCCCCTGCGTTCTATTTTAATGTGGATGCGAACACATCGTCGGATTCCGTATTGGGACGCTTTAATTTCACTGTTGGGTTGACATATAATTTCCTTTGATGCCCGATATGGCATTGTCTTTGGAGGGGAGCGGGCTTGTCTTGTCTCCCCTTTTTGATTTTGCCTACTCTCTTCTGAACAGACATGACATCATATCCATCGTGGGAGGAGGAGGCAAGACATCGTTCATGCTTTTTTTGAAGGAAGTCTTCAATTCGCATGGACAATCCGTGATGATGTCCACTACTACTCATCTTTCCAGCAAAGTCGATTACGGCGTCGATGCGACAGTGCTGGACTCCGCATCCTTCCCGATTATGAAAAAGAATTCATCGGTGCTGTTCGTTTCCTACGATCCGGCGTCGGATAAGTATCGTTCTCCTGGTGCGGATCGCATCAAGTCTTATGGGGAAAGCTTCGATAAGGTCATAATAGAGGCGGACGGAAGCAGGGGATTGCCATTGAAGTATCATCTTGATGGAGAGCCTGTGATATTGGAGATGTCATCCGCTGTCGTTTCGATTATCGGCGCCGATTCCATAGGCGCCGAAATCAAATCGTCGTTGCATAGGCACGAGGCTTATGAATGCGATTATGCGGTTTCACCTGATAAAACGATCGATGCAAGCGATATCGGGAATATAATCGCCAGCCGAAAGGGTTGCTTTTGCGGCGCAGCCGATTCGATGGGGAGATACGTGTTGATAAACAAGATGGATGTCATAGAGGATAAGTCGGATTTTGATGCGCTGATAGGGCTGTCTAAACGAACTGGAAGCCATTTGGTGTCGATTAGAAAGAATTATGTGATTTCGCCCGAATGCACGAGGGCTTGCTGAAAAATGAAAGTTGTGATTTTAGGCGCAGGCAGACGAGGTTGCGCCTTAGCGGAATATCTGATAGGCGAAAACGCCGATGTCGTGATGATTGACAACGACATGAGGAAAATCGAGAAGGTAAAGGATAAGATCGACTGCATCGCCATTTTCGGAAACGGAAACGATATGACGGTTTTGACGGATGCCGGTGTTGAAGATGCGGATTTTTTCGTTGCGCTTACGGACAGGGACGAGGTGAATCTGATTTCCTGCGCGATTGTCGGCAGCGAATTCGGAATCAGGAATACGGTTTCATGCGTGAAAAACATCGCATATACGAGCAAGGGCGGACTCAAGAACAACCTTTTCGGAATAGGTTTCATAGTCAATCCCGAAGAAGAGGCAGCCAGCAACATCTGCAATGCGATAGAACGCGGGCTTTATAGCAGCATAATAACATTCGAAGGCTCCGATCTCGCTCTTTACAATATCGAAGTGGATGATTTGAGCGCGCTTAAAGGCAAGACGCTGATGGAAATCAGAAGGGATGCTGATGAGAGTTTCATAATCGCAAGCATCCTTCGCAATGGCAAGGCCATGGTTCCGTCCGGACAGACTGCGATTCGAGCTAACGATATGGTTTCCATAGTCGTCGGCGAAGGGGATGCGAATAAGATTTTCAGAAAGCTCGGTTTTTCCAGACCGAGACCCAAACGCATAGTGTTCCAAGGCTTGAACCAGATAAGCGATTACATTCTTTCGTCGCTTAGTCCTGATACGAGGAAGAACATCGTCCTCATCGATAAGGACAAAACCGTGTGCGAAGAGTTTTCAAGGAAATACAACAATAACATCGTCCTTAATGCAAATTTGATGAATGACGATATAATCGAAGAGGAGAATCTTGCCGACTACGATCTTTTCGTCGCCCTTGAGGATAGCGATGAGCTGAATACCATAATAGCGCATTTCGCCAAGAAAAAAGGCATCAGGCACTCGATAGCCTTATGCAAGAGGGAGGACGGTTCGGCTTTGAAGGCGCTTGACATCGATTTGGTCATATCCGCCACCGAATCGACGGTGGTTTCGTTGTATAAGCTTTTCCAGACTCAGAGCAACATATCATCGGTTCATACCATATTCGGAGGCGAAATAGAGGTTGATGAAATCATGATAACCGAGAATTCGGCCGTGCGCGGCAAGCGTCTAAAGGATATTGATGTCCGTCAGAAGGCAATAGTTGCGGGAGTTAGGAAAAGCGATGAATCCAGTTTCATACCGAATGGAAGCTATCTTTTGGAGGCTGGCGATACCCTATTGGTATTGATTTCAAGCAATAGGAAAAAGGAGATAAAAAACAGTTTCACCGCATGATTGCGGAACGGCGGATCATTTCGGGCAAACCATCAACCTTAAGAACAATTTGAAAATCCTATCATTTGTCGTCTTGTCATTTTCGGTTTCGCTTCTGCTGCTGATTGTCTTTGCCGTGATGCATGGAGAGTCGGCGTGCGCAAAGGCATTCGCGATGACGGCGTTGGCTTCCCTGATGCTGTTCTTCACCTTCCGATTCGTCAGCGGAAATCATAAGAACGGAATCATTAGGATAAAGGACGGCTATTTCGTGGTGACTGCGACTTGGCTGCTTTTCGGAGCATTGGGCGCCTTGCCTTTTATTTTCGCGGGAGTCGTTTCGGATTTTCCATCGGCTTTTTTCGAAACAATCAGCGGATTCACAACTACTGGCGCCACGGTATTTTCTGATGTTGAAAGTTTGCCATCCTCTATGATATTTTATAGGAGTCTGACCAATTTCCTTGGGGGAATGGGAGTAGTCGTTTTGTTCGTCGCTCTTATGCCGAGGCTTGGCAATGCAGGCATGAAGTTCACCTCGCAGGAGATGGCGGGCACGAATAAGGATAAGATATTGCCTAAGTCGCGCGATAGCGCAAAATACCTTTGGCTTATCTATATCGGTCTTACAGTCGCCATGATCATTTTGCTGTTGTGCGGCGGCTTGACCCCGTTTCAAGCTGTGTGCATATCCCTTTCCGCAATGTCAACGGCAGGCTTCACTCCTTATAACAATAGCATAGAGTATTTTTCAAGCGCTTATGTGGATGTGGTTGTTACGGTGTTCATGTTCATCGCCGCCTTGAATTTCTCATTGATTTACCTAACCTTGAATGGCGATAGGTCGGCGCTGATAAAGGATACGGAGGCGCGTACGTATTTTGCGATTGTCGCATCGAGCTCCGTTCTGATAGCATTGTCGCTGACTTTTCGCGGCATATATCCGTCGTTCATCCAAAGCCTACGATACAGCGCGTTCCAATATGTAAGCATGATTACGACGACAGGATATACGAATGCCGATTTCTCCAATTGGCCGCTTTTCGCCAGAATCGTTCTTTTCACATCATATTTTCTCGGCGGATGCCAAGGCAGTACGGGCGGCGGCGTCAAGATCATACGTGTTTGCATCGTATTCGTCATATTGAAATCCATCATAAAGCAGAAACTGCACCCCAGAGGCGTTTTCGTAGTCAAATTCGAATCTGATGTGATAAGCAGGCGCTTCGCCTATGAAATCATAAGCTTCCTATTCGTATATTATCTCATAGCAATAGCCTCTGCCGTTCTTCTAACGCTCGACCCTCAGATCAGCACCATGGAAAGCGCGTTTTCGTCTTCCTTGCAGAGCATTGGAAATGTCGGCGCCGGCTTTTCGCTTCCGCCTTTCGGCTCTACGACTTCATTCTCGAAAATTCTGATGTCATTCGAAATGCTTGTCGGCAGATTGGAAATCTTCACTGTCGGCGCCTTGTTCACTAGGGCCTTCTGGAAAAAGTAGGACTTTGAGGTTTTTAGAAGCGCCCTCTGACAAGTTGAAGTTTCCAAAATGCAAATTTAGTGTCTTTTAGGACAAAATACGTTTTTTTCGCGTATATATAGTATGAGAAAAATAGAATACAATTGCGGTTACGAGGAACTATTGGCGATTGCCATGATGCAGAACATCTCTTTGGACGAAAAGGTGAGCATGGCGATTAAGGGTGTCACATACTCTCAAGCCCAGCAAATGCTCGGTCCTAATATGCAACGGCTTTGGAACAGGGAGCTGCAATGGTGCAACGACGACGAGGACGAGCAAGTCTATAGGGGGCACATATTTTATGGCGAAGAGGATTATCCCGATAGCTTGGCATCGTCTGGAAACCCGCCGTTTTGCCTCGCATGGAAAGGAAGCAAGCCGTCGGGATGTCAGGGAAATTTTGAAAATGCGCAAAGCGTGACGATTGTCGGAACGAGGCAAAGCGATTTGTCGGGCAGGAGAGCGGCCTATCTTCTTGCTTTGGAGTGCGTGAGAAATGGAATTGCAGTTTATTCCGGCTATGCTTCGGGAATAGACCAGTCATCACATCTTGGAGCGGCTGATGG
>DMKZ01000122.1 GCA_003454065.1 Spirochaetaceae bacterium | reverse complement strand
ATCCGTTCGCTTTTCGCTGAAAACGGCAAAGCACCCAAAAACCGCAATGCAGCTTATCGCTGCAAGGCAATCGCCGAGATAGGCATCCTTTTTTCCGAAAAGCGATTCCATGCGGCTCATCCACCTTTCCGACATCATGGAAATCAGACCATCAGCCGCTGCTATGTCATCCTCGCTTATGGCACTCTCCCGCATGCATCCGTAAAACATGTCGCGAGCGGATTTGACGGAAGCCTTCATATCATCCTTGCCTATCAGAAAGAAACGATTGCACGGAAGCATGAATTCCGAATCCGGAACCTTATATGCCCTTGAAACGTAATCCGAAGCTTCGCTGGAACCATGTACGAGAGATGATGAATACATGGAAAAGAAATCCTCAACAGTATTCCGGATATCCGAGAGGCATATCTCGCTTCTAATCCATCCGGCGGAATCCAAGTTGCGGTTCCTCTTCTTCGCCGCGGCAAACGCTTTGCTCACCCAAGAAGCCGAAAGAGCGATCATCCTGTTCGTGAAGAAATTCCTTTCCAGATTATAATAGACCACGCTTATCGGAGGCAAAAGATCGTTTTTCATCCTGTTGGAAGCGCAATACCCTTGCAATATCGCGAATAATTGCAAATCCGCGCCTTTCACTTCGCCTACAGGCAGCAATTCCTGATCGAGAATCGATCCGGCGGATTTCCAGAAGTTCCTCAATTTGGATACGATGAGATTCATGGCTCGCCTGTCTTCCAACGGAAGATCGCAAGCATACATGCTATTGTTCTCGGGCAAAGCGCCTAAAGACTCGAATCCCTGCTGCTTGCAACGCTCCAGCGAATCGGCTTCGTAATACCTTTCGGATAATCCCTGCCCATCAACAAGCTCAATCGAGAACTCGAAATCAAATGAAGCCGAAACCCTTGATTTCACCGCATTCACCATGCTAACACATTGCTCGTCAAACGAAGCAGTGGTTATGAAAAGAAAAACAATCTCATATCCGCGTTTGATGCAATCGTAGAAATAAAACGACCTCCTATCGAGTACCGGATCGCCCGTAAGCTCGTATTCGGAAGCGCTTATCATATATTTGAAGAAGTTGAATGGCTTGTTGAAACTCAATATGTCGAGCTTGTCGTGTATCCCCCTGAAGTCGGTGCCGGCAACATAGGCGACGCCGTTCTCGTCATCGAAAAGAATCAAATCGATGAAATGGTTGGCATCGGAGCGTATCACGCTTTCCTTCACCTGATCCTCGGAAAAGGAAAGCACGTTAAGAAAATACCATGCAACCAGCTTCTTATTATCGGTGCTGCAAAAATTGTAATAGGGATCCGTGAAGATCTCCTTATTAATCAGCAAATAAATATCCTGACTAGACATTGCCTAATGAATTTCCGACGAAATCCTTGATTCTGGAAAAAGTCTCTTCCGAAATCACATGCTCGAACTTGCAAGCATCCCTTTCCGCAACTTGACGATCCACACCGATAAGCACAAGGAAATCCGTAATGACCAGATGCTTCTCATATACGCTCTCAGCGATCATCCTGCCCTCTCGAGTCAAGGATATGACATCATCCCCGTCTCGAAAAACAAGCCCCGCGCTCTCAAGGCTTGAAAGCGCGCGAGAGACAGACGGCCTCGAAAAATTCATGTATTCCGCCAAATCCTTGGCATGCGGAGCGCTATTCGACTTCAGAAGAAGAAGAATGGACTCCAAATACATTTCCTTGGACTCAAAAACGGAATTCGAAACCATCAGTCGAGTCGCCCTGCCCTACGAAAGCGTTGCAGATGCTGCCGAAAACGCAAAAGCTTCTACATCAGATCTTTCGGCTTGCGCGCGCTGTTTCCCGTCTTCGAGCAATAAGCCACATGGCGGAGCTTTCCGTTTTCGAATACGCTCTTCATCATGATGTCCCCGCCCCACCTGCTTTTCAAAATCTTAGCACCTTCACGCTTAGCGTTCTTTGATAATCCGCCACCTGCTGCCATAAATCCCTCCTTTCGCATTTTTAACGCAATCCGAAACGAATCGGACCGCCATGCGCAATCATATCTCCATTATTTCCGCCGACTTCTTATCGAAAGCCTCGGTAATCCTCTCTATTCCCTTATCAACCGCTTTCTGAACCTTGTCCTCGATTGATTTTCTCTCATTTTCCGATATGAGACCGTCTTTCTCGTCCTTCTTCAAGGAATCCAGCACATCCCGCCTTATATTGCGAACGGAAATCTTATGATTCTCCGCAATCTGCTTGGCCTCCTTGACGCTATCGTTTCTCCTCTCCTTGCTCAAAGCAGGGAAAGCGAGTCTTATGACCTTGCCGTCGTTGGACGGATTGACGCCGATGTTTTCCTTTTGTATCGCTTTCTCAATGGAGGATATCATTGATTTATCCCAAGGAGATATAACGATGAGCCTGGCCTCCGGATTGGAAATGGTGGCTACCTGCGATATCGGTGCCGGCGCTCCGTAATTATCGACTCGAACATTGTCAAGAACGGAAGCGGAAACGCGTCCGCTTCTTATCTTGAAAAAATCAACTTGCAACGACTCGAGGGCCTTTGCAATCCTATTCTCCGCATCCTGCAAATATTGCGACATCAGACACCAGCCCTCACGCAAATGTAATCGACGATTTCAAGGGCGCATCCGACTTCCTTGCTGATCTGCTTCAGCGCCTGTTCGGTGCTGATCTTCTCGTCTCGGAAGAATCCCTGGTTCATAAGGCAGATCTCCTTCAAAAGCGCCGAATACTTGCCCATGACTATTCCGTCCTTGACCTTATCGGGCTTATCGAGAGAGGCTACCTGCGCTTTGAATATCTCCATCTGCTCGCTCTTGAACTTCGCCTCGACGGCCGCTTCGTTGAGATATTGCGGATTGAATGCCATGACATGCAATGCCGTATCATGCATGAAAGCCTTCACCTTCTCGCTTGAAAAGCACTCCGGCTTGTCGCACCTGAACTTGACTATCGCTCCTAAAGCGCCGTCGTTGTGTATGTAATAATCGGCGGCCTCATTTTTGTCTATGGGCATGCACACGACCTTTTTGACGCCCATGTTCTCCTTTATCGTGCTGATGAGATCATTGACCATGCCTTTGAGCTTGTCATCGACTTCATTGAGCTTCTTGTCAAGCGCATACTTGGCCATCTCGCCGACAGCCTTCTTGAAGGTCTCGTTTTTCGCAACGAAATCCGTCTCGCACGCCACGGAAACAAGCGCCACCGCGCTCTTTCCGGCTGCGATATCCACACGACCGCTTTCAGTGGCTCTCTCAGCTCTTTTGGCAACCGCCGCCAAACCCATCTTCTTGAGAATCTTCTCGGCTTCAGCCATATTCCCTTCGGCGTCCATCAGAGCTTTGCGACAATCCATCATTCCCGCTCCCGTGGCTTCACGAAGGTTCTTCACCATTTCCGCTGTTATCTGCATATCCTATGCCTCCGCATTCGCATTTTCAGCGCCAGCCTTCGACTCGGCAGGCGCATCGAGTTCATCCACTATCTCAATCATTGCATCCGAATCCGCTTCGAGAACGGCATCCGAAACTATCTTGGCCAAAAGCGAAATGCTTCTGATCGCATCATCGTTTCCGGGAATCGGGAACGAAATGTCATCCGGATCGCAATTCGTATCGACTATCGCTATGACAGGAATGCCCAATCTCTTGGCTTCCTGAACCGCAATCTGCTCAAGCTTGGTATCGACGACAAACAGCGCGCCCGGCAAATCAACCATATCGCGCACGCCGCCGAGATTCTTGATGAGCTTTTCCTTCTCCTTGTTTATGTTCGCTATCTCTTTCTTCGTGAGCATCTCGAACGAGGAATCGGCCTCCATTCTCTCGATTTTCTTAAGCTTGTTTACGGATTTCTTGATCGTGGAAAGATTCGTAAGCATTCCGCCGAGCCAT
>DMKZ01000012.1 GCA_003454065.1 Spirochaetaceae bacterium | reverse complement strand
GACACGCCGGGACATGTGGACTTCTCCGCCGAAGTAGAAAGAGCGCTGAGGGTGCTGGACGGTGCCGTAGCGATTTTCTGCGCAGTCGGAGGCGTGGAGGCGCAAAGCGAAACGGTCTGGAGGCAGAGCCTCAAATATGATGTGCCGAAAATAGCGTTCATCAACAAAATGGACAGGATGGGCGCGGATTACGACAGGGTCTGCGATGAAGTCAAGGAGAAATTCGATATAACACCGGTGAAAATGACAATGCCGGTCGGAAGCGAGCAATCGTTCTCCGGAGTAATAGATGTCTTGAAAGGAAAAATGCTGACATTCGGCAAGGACGATCAGGGCTCCACTATCTCGGAAAGCGAGATTCCAAGCGAGCTGGCAGGCGCGGCGGAAGAAGCGAAAAACCGCTTGATCGAAGAGGCTTGCACTTTTTCGGACGCACTGATGGAAAAATACTTCGCCAGCGAGCAAATCGAAACCGATGAAATAGTTCAGGCTATAAGGGCAGGCGTCATGAAGGGCAAGGTTCTTCCGACTTATGCCGGCTCCTCGCTCAGGAACATAGGGGTTCAGCCGCTTCTAGACGGAGTGATCTCGTTCCTCCCCTCCCCATCGCAAACCGGTCCTATTCGCGCAACGGAAGTAAAAAACGAAACGGAAACAAGCATCAGCTACGACAGCAAGATGCTAGCGGGACTTGTGTTCAAGGTCCAGAACGACAAGCAGCTGGGATTTCTGAGCTATGTCAGAATCTACAGCGGAACGATACGGAAAGGGACCATGATATACAATTGCACGAGAAACGCCAAGGAAAGGGCGTTCAGGCTTCTCAGGATGCATGCGAAGGACTACACGGAGGTTTCCGAGGCCAAATCCGGAGATATCATAGCGATAATCGGCTTCAAGAACGCCTATACGGGCGATACGTTATGCGAGGAAAAGGACAGAGTGCTTTTGGAAAAGCCCTCCTTCCCGCATCCTGTGATTTCCGTAGCGATAGAATGCGAAAGCACGCAGGACAACGATAAGCTCGCAAGCGCCTTGGAGATACTCGCGCACGAGGATCCGACTTTCATGTTCAAAAACGATGCCGCAACCGGACAAACGGTGATTTCAGGAATGGGAGAATTGCATTTGGACGTGCTGACGACAAGAATAAGAGACGAGTTCAACATCAAATGCAATATAGGAAACCCGCAAATAACGCATAAGGAAAGCATTCAAGGCTCCGGCGAATCAGAGGAGTCATATTCGAAAACCGTTGGAGACAAGACGCTGGCAGCATCCGTGCGGCTGAAAATCGAAGAGCATAGGACGAGCGGGGAATATGCGGACAACATAGTGGAAATCAAGAGCGCTGTTTCAAAAAGCGTCCGAAAGGAGCTTTGCGAAGCCTGCAGGGAGCAGATATTCCAAAGCCTTCAAAGCGGAATCGAGCAAGGATACGAATGCACCGGCATCAAGGTCGTCGTGGAAAGCATATCAGCAGACGAAAACACGACGGAACCGATCGTGGCGGCTGCCACTGCAATGTGCTTCGACAAGCTCTCCAGAATGCTGTCCCCTGTTTTGCTCGAACCGCTTATGAATGTCACTATAACCACGCCGGACGAATACACCGGCGATTGCATAACGGCTCTGACGATGCGTTCCGGAAACGTGGAGCGCATGGAAAGCAAAGGCGGAAACAGCCAAATCAAGGCATCCGCGCCTTTGAAGAGTCTTTTCGGCTTCGCCACTGCGCTTAGGAGCAGTTCCCAAGGCAAGGCGAATTTCTCAATGGAATTCAGGTCGTACGGCAATATCGCATAAGGGCGCTTCTAAAAGGAAATAGGAGATTGGGAAAATGAATTTGAATTGCGGAATCGTAGGTCTGCCTAACGTAGGCAAAAGCACTATCTTCTCGGCGCTGAGCGCTTCCAAGGCGGAAATAGCCAATTATCCGTTCTGCACCATAAACCCGAATGTCGGAATAGTGAACGTGCCCGACAGCAGGCTCGACAGGCTTTGCGAAATAGTGCCGCCCGAAAAGAAAGTGAGCGCTACGATGGAATTCGTCGATATAGCAGGACTTGTCAAAGGAGCCAGCAAGGGAGAAGGCTTAGGCAACCAATTTCTCGCGAATATCAGGGAAGTGGGTCTGATATGCCATGTGGTCAGATGCTTTGATGATCCGGATATCGTCCATGTAAGAAACAAAATAAGTCCGAAAGACGATATCGAAACCGTCAACACGGAATTGATTCTCAAGGATTTGGATTCTCTGACGAAATTGTACGACAAGGAGAAAAGGCTCTCAAGGCTGACGAAAGGGAATCAGGATTTGGAAGCGCTCGAGAAAGCGATAGGCATGCTTGGCGACGGCAAATGGCTTGCAAACGAAGAATGGAGCGACAAGGAGGCGGCGGCATTGGCGCCGTTGTTCCTGCTTACCATGAAAAAGACCATCTACATCTGCAATTGCGACGAAGACGGTCTCAAAAATGAAAATTCGCATGTGGAAGAAGCCAAAAGGATTGCCAGAGAGCATAATAGCGAAGCGATAGTGATTTCAGGGAAGCTGGAAAGCGAATTGGCGGAATTGGAAACGCCGGAGGAGCGAAAGGAAATGCTCGAGGCGCTTGGTTTGAAGGAAAGCGGTCTCAAAACGCTTATAGAAAGCGCCTTCAGGACGCTCGGCTTATGCGAGTTCTTCACTATCGGGAAAGACGAGAACAGGGCTTGGGTCTTCCGACAGGGAATGAAAGCGCCGGAGTGCGCCGGCATCATACACACCGATTTCGAGAAAAAATTCATCAAGGCTGAAGTCTATTCCTTCGATGACATCGATGCTCTCGGCTCAGAAAGCGAAGTGAAGAAAAAAGGCCTGCTGCGCCTCGAAGGCAAGGACTACCT
>DMKZ01000025.1 GCA_003454065.1 Spirochaetaceae bacterium | reverse complement strand
GCAATTTTAATAAAGTCGATTTTCCACTTCCGGACTTGCCGCGCACGGATATCAGATCGCCAGGAAAAATCTCCATATTCGCATCCTCCAAAATCGTTATGCCGTTTCCCGTTCCGTCATCGAACGATTTGAAGACATGCTCGCACCTGATAATCGCTTCCGAGTCCATATCACTCTCCTTTGCTTTTGATAATGCCCATCAAATCGCTTCTTTTCATCCGAGCATTGATAATAAAATGCATCGCTACGACAAGGGCAAGCGATGCGAACGCGAACAAAGCCACGAAAGGATACGAAACGCTGAAAGGTATTTCCGACATCGAATTGAAGAAAAAATTGAAAACCGCCTTCTTCATCGCATCAACTGAAACAAACACGCAACCCGAAACGCTTCCTGAAACGAGCGCAAGCAACGTAAGAGCCATGCATGGCAGCGAAAAAACCCGGAACGACACGTTCCTGTCCATGCCTAAGACAATCAATATTGCGGCCTTTCTCGCATCTTCCGCAAGAAACCTCAAAAACAGCCTGCATATAAGAATCACAAGCACTACCAAAAGGAAAAAAAGCACCATGAAGAAAACCACCCTCTCCGTTATCAAAGCGGAATAGACGCTTTTGCTTATATCCTTGTATGTTCTGAACGGCACCCCATTGTCTTCAAGCTGCCTGACCACCGATCCGAAGTCGTCCGCATAAATGCCGTAGAATAAGCCGTCTGATGACTTGAGCTTGCTATTCAGACGGCGCATCTCGCCGTTGCAAACGACTTTCACAGCACCTGCAGCGCTGTGACCTCCGGAACCGATGCCCGAATCGCCATCGGTGCTTGAATCGTCAGAGCCGGAGCCCATGGATGCGGCGAAAACATTTTCAAATGCGATATTGTCCAAAAGCGAATAGGGCGTGGAATATGTTTCGGTTGGATTCGAATCGTCCTTGTATATGTTCGCTCTGCCGTTTCTGCCCTTTGTTATGAACAGCGCGCTCTCCATCTTTACGGCAGGCATCCATGAAGAGACGAGGCAGAACGGAGCATCTCGTGGGACCAAAGGGAAAAAATCGAATTTGCTGCGGAACCTGCTGTTTTCGAAAAGCTCCCTTTGACAGAATCTCTTCGTGATAACCGCATCCGAGTTCGTACTAAAAACCATTATATCGCTGCAAAGATACGCCCCTCCGACTCCTTCGAGTCCACGTATTTGCTCATCGCTAATGTCCGAATATCCGATTTGCAAATCAAAATCCAAAACATCGCGCATGACATCTATCTGGTCGTTCTGAAGGCTCAAAAGAAGCGAGAGCGACACGACGAATATGAAACTCAACAAAAAGACGGAAGCAAGCAGCAACGCCAATGACAGTCTGCCCTTCAAAGCCAGCTTCAAAGACAATTGCAAATACAGGCGAACCTTCTTCATCTTGCCAGACAAGCGCACCGGATCATATCTTGTACAAAAGAGAGTCGTATGACGGAAACGGCCATGTCCTCTTATCAGAACAACGCTCCAAATCATCAGCCGCCCTGCGCGCCTTTTCCATCGCAGGCAAAAGCTTGGATTGCACTTTTAACGCATCTTTCAGGCTGAACTCATCTATCTTATCGAATGAGCGAAGCGCCTTCTCCAAATCCGAAACGGCTGACAGAAGCTGCTTGAAGCTATCCTTCAGCGCATCGAATCGCGGCGCGATAACGCCGGATAACCTTGCAAAATCACCATCCTTAACGATTTCGTCCCTAACGACAGGAATTATGCATCTGCCGATCATATCAAGCAAGACCGTAGCCTCCTGCTTCACATCCCTTATGTAAGAGGAAATCATTATGTTCTGTCTGCTTTCCAGTTCAAGCCTCGTGAAAACTCCCAGGTCCTCGAAGGTCCTCACATTCTTCTCCCTTGTCAAAGCAGGTATGGCCTGAAGCGCGGTATCCAGCTTTTCCAAGCCTCGTTTCGCAGCCTCTTTGAGCCATTCGTCGGAATAGCAATTGTCGTTATAGACTATCCTGGAATGTTCCCTGAAAATCTTCTCCGCATAGATGCAGATTTCATCTACATCGACATTGTCCTTGCTCATGCTATCGTAGATGCGCTTGCAAACTGATGAAAACGCCGTGTTTATGAACGAGCATATCGTGGAAATAGACTGGCTGCTGCCCGTGGATCTGAACTCGAACTTGTTTCCTGTGAATGCGATCGGAGACGTTCTGTTCCTATCCGAATCTATTCCATTGCGCTTGAGAATGTTGGCATTCCGTATGCCCGAGAATCCGGAATTGAGAATCTTCTCCACATTTTCTCCGATATAGACCGACATTATGCATGGAGGAGCCTCGTTCTTGGAAAGTCTCGCATCATTGGAATACGAAGCGACAGAGCATCTTATGAGGTCCTGGTATTCATCCATCGCGGCGATGAAAACGCTGGTGAAGAACAAGAACCTCATCATGTCCTCCCTCGTCTCGCCCGGAGAGAAAAGATTTGTCCCGCCATCTATGTTAAGCGACCAATTCGTATGCTTGCCCGATCCGTTCACGCCTGCATACGGCTTTTCATCGAAAAGAACCACGAGCCCGTAATGGCCGGCGATATCCACCATCATCTCTTGCATGATGAGGTTCTTATCGCTTATGATATTGCACTCGCCGAAATGAAGAGCGATCTCAAATTGATTCGGAGCCGCCTCCCTATGTTGCGTGGAGGGTATTATTCCGATCTTAAACAGGCTTTTATTCAAATCTTGAAGAAAGCATTGGACACGCTCGGAAAGACCGCCGTAATAATGCTCAACCGAATACGCGCCTATGGTTCCCGTCGAGCCGAGAACCGTTTTCCCCGTCAATGCGAGATCAGGCCTTTTCTCGTATTGGCTCCTATCGACCAAAAAGAACTCCTGTTCCGGCCCCACCATAACGCTGATATTTTCGGTCTCCTTCCTGCCAAGCGCCTTGTTGACCAGATTCACCAGCGGAATCGCATTCTTCCTGAGGCTGGATATGGATGCGAGAAGCGGCGACTTCAAATCGAGCGACTGACTGTTGAAAGAGGTGAATTTCGTAGGTATGTATAATATCCTATCCCCTTTGCATTCCTTTATGAATGCAAACGAAGTGAGGTCCCAGTTCAAAACCCCACGCGCCTCGAACGTACTCCTCAACCCACCCGAGGGCAAAGACGACGCATCGCTTTCCCCGAAAAGCAGATCTTCCGAGGACAAATCGTAAACGGCGTTTTCATTGGAAATCTTCACAAGGCTATTCTGCTTTCCGGCGACATGCATGGTGAGCGGCTGAAACCAATGCATGTAATGCATCGCCCCCATTTTCAAGGCCCAATCTCTAATAGCCTTACTCATAACGGCAAGCAAATCCCTCGAGAGCGCTTTCCTGCCGCTTCTCACCTCCACCAATTC
>DMKZ01000087.1 GCA_003454065.1 Spirochaetaceae bacterium | reverse complement strand
CTTGAAAAGAAAAAAGAGACCATTCGGAGCAAGGTCAAGGAAATGGAAGATGAGATTTCCGAGATGGAAGGAAGAATCGAAGAAGAGCTGGATGCCTTGGAAAAGGAGCTTTCAGAGACGATCGAAGCTCGTGACAAGGCTCTCGAAATAAAAAAGAAGGCTTCCGCCAAAATAGATCCCAATCTGCTGTATAAGTTCGAAAGAATCATAAGGAACAAGGGCGGGCTGGCATCTGTAGGCCTCAAATCCGGAATATGCCAAGGATGTCACATGCAGCTGCCGGATCAATTCGTCAATGTCGTTCGCGAGAACAAGGAGATACAATTCTGTCCGTATTGCTCCAGAATATTGGTCTATGAAGAGGGCAAGGAAGATGAGGAGATAATCGAGAGCAATATCAAGTATCAGGATAAGAGGCAAAGCGAAGAGGACGAGAGGGAGTTCAACGAGGCCATGTCCTCCGATGAGGTCTCCGAGGAGGATATCGACGATATCGAAGAGGCTTCCGATGACGATATGAGCGATGACGATGATCTCGGAGAGCTGACCAAGGAAACGCTTGGCGAGAATTCGCTTATCGCCGACGAATCCGAATTCGATCTTTGATTCGCATGAAGAAATATCGGGAATTTCCTGTATATGGCGAGCGTCATCGCATTCTGGACGCGCTTGAGAATAACCCGGTAGTGGTCGTCGAAAGTCCTACGGGCAGCGGCAAGACGATTGGAATACCGATTATTTTGCATGAAAGCGGATATCTCGGCGTCAAGAAGATTGCGATTACCCAGCCGCGCCGCATAGCCGCCCTCAATGTCTGCTCCTTCATAAAGGATCAGCTCGACATAACGGATGATGAGGTGGCGTGCAAGATTCGCTTCTTCGACGAAACGACATCCGCCACTAAGATCAAGATAATGACGGATGGGATGCTGCTTGAGGAAATCAAGAACGACCCGCTTCTCGAAAGCTATTCGATAGTGATGGTGGATGAGGCGCACGAGAGGTCGCTCAATATAGATTTCATATTGGGTCTTCTCAAGAACCTTTTGGCGCAAAGAGGCGATCTCAGAGTCATAATATCATCTGCTACGATCAACACGGCGCTTTTTTCCGAATATTTCGGCGAAGCGCCCATAGTTTCGATCGAGGGCAAATCATTTCCTGTCGATGTCAGGTATTCGCCGTTGGACGAAGAACTGACCGTGGCGGAAAGGGACGAGCAGCTCATAGGCAGGATAACGGAAATCGCCGAGGATGCGATAAGAAAACGCGCCGGCGATATCCTGGTGTTTCTTCCGGGCGAGAGGCTCATAAAGAGGACTTGCTCGAAGCTCAATTATGTCCTTAAGGATTTCGATGTCATAATCTATCCCTTGTATTCGCATTTGTCTAAGGACGACCAGTTGAAAGTGTTTATTCCCACAAAGCCCGGTCAGACCAAGATAGTGGTCGCCACGAATATTGCGGAGACGTCGATAACCATTGACGGGATAAAGGTGGTGATCGATTCCGGGCTGGTCAAGATAAATTACTACAACCAGTCGAATTTCTCGCAGAGCCTTTTGGAGAAAAAGATAACCAAAAGCAATGCTCTTCAGCGACAAGGACGCGCAGGCAGGGTTTGCGAGGGAACGTGCTATAGGATTTACAGTGAGGATGACTTCAATTCGATGTCTATGTATCCCGAACCCGAGATCAAGAATTCGGATTTGAGCGAAGTGGTGCTTCGAATGCTTGATTTGGGGATAAAGGACATAGAAAGCTTTCCTTTCATATCGAACGTAAGCAGGGAAAGCATATCGTCGGCTTTGAAAACGCTCAGGTTCCTCGATGCCTTGGTAGGCGATAGGGAGCTCAGCGGAATAGGAAAGTTCATGTCGATGTTTCCGCTTCCCGTCAGGCCGGCCAGAATTCTTGCCGAAAGCGTGTTCAAGTATCCTGGGGCTTTGTCCAACATCACGACCATATTGTCGTTTCTTTCCACTAAATCTCCTTTTCTCAGGTCCGACGAGGATACGTCTGTTGCGAGAAAGAGGCATAGGAAATTCGAAAGCGAGCTTGGCGACTACATTTCGCTTCTGGATCTCTTCGAGCATTATTCCTCGTTCAACGGCGATACGCAAGGGCAGGATAAGTGGTGCGAGGACATGTATCTCGACAAGGCCACCATGTTCGAGATCGCGAGCATAAAAAAGCAGCTTGAGGAAATGCTTGCGGAAAAGAAGATTCCGGTCATGGATGATTGCAGCGAGAAGGAATATCTGCTTTGTATAATGGCGGGTTTGAAGCAATTTATATGCAAAAGGGTGGGGCTTAAGGAATTCGCATCACCGTTTCTTCCTCATGTTTTCATTTCCTCGTCCTCGCTTTACAAGCCTCGAGGAGAGATGGCATCCTATATCATTGCATCTGAAATCGTCAGGACGAACAGGCTTTATGCGCATTTGGTGTCTCCTGTCCTAGAGAGCTGGGTCAAGCCGTTCGGGCTGTCGTTTCCGGGAGCTTCGGGCTCCAAACATAAGGATTCCCGTCATGATAGCAGCCAAAAGCCTGCAGGCAAGCATTCCGGCGGTCGTCATCATTCGAAGCAGCGCAACCGCAAGCATGGCAGAAGCGCGCACGGTCATAGATGAGACGCTTTTCCTTGATATTCGGTGAGAGAGCCCCAAGAAGAGCTCTTATTGTCGCGGCTTTGCTGATTGTGCCGTATTTTTCCTTATCCAAAGCGTCCGATTACGGCATAGGGCTTTCCGTCGGACCGAAATACAATCATATCACCTCGTATCAGGAATGGAGCGGAGGAAGCAGAAGGCAGGATTTCAATCAGCTTCAATTCGCAGAGGAGGTGTTTTGGGAAAGCTGCATAAGCAATCCTTTTTCGCTCGGATTGAAGGCGGGGCTGACGCATGACATTGTTTCCGATAACGATTTGTTCGATGTCCTTCGAAAAAGGTATTTTTTCATGGCTAAAATCGAGCCGAAAGTGACTTTTGATGACGCTTGGAGCGTGTTCGCCGATTTTGTCATAGGCAGCGGCTTTTTTTCAGACAATGGCAATTCATTTATGATCTTAGGCGCTGATGCCGGATTCGGCTTCAAGGCGTTTGAGGCTGCGGATGGAAAGGCAAAGGGCGTTCTGGGCCTTAGGTTCGAATACATAAGAGGTTCGTATGCCGATGAATTCGGCATCGGGCTCGATTTCTCTGCGATGTTTACGGGCGATTATTGATTTGATGGTGCAAGTATGAGATTATTGGAAGCGCAAGCGCATAGCGGCAGCCATTCGACGGCGCAGAAGCATTCGACAGCGCAAAAGCGTTCTACGGCGTATAAGGCAGTCGCTCTTATCGTTTTTGCCGTTTTTTCGTTTTTCGGTTCTTGCTCATTCGGGATTCCGACTACCTCGAAAGTCTATGTGGTTGGAATAGCAAGCAATTATAAGGATTATGGCGGCGGAAGGCTTCTATCCACAACCAGGGATGTCGGAGAATTTTGCATGCTCTACAAACATGCTCTGGACGTCAAGCAAATAGAAAACAGATTGTTTCTCATGCTTGATGCCATAGATGGAAACGACGTCCTGACGGACAAGGATAGCCGATATGCCCCCACGCATGGAAACATAACAGCGCTTCTTAGAAGCTTCGGAACAGGAACCGACGATTACGATGCTCTCGATTCGGACGACTTGCTGGTCTTGTACTATTCAGGTCATGGACAAAGCGGTTCCGGTTCGTTCGTTGTTCCCGATTACACTTCGACGGAGGGTAGTGGCGGAAAGGCCATGTATGTTCCTTTTCGCACTTCCGCCA
>DMKZ01000128.1 GCA_003454065.1 Spirochaetaceae bacterium | reverse complement strand
TTTCTGCAATTCCCATTCATCATCAGATGCTGAACGAGCGGCGCAAGCAGCGAAAGCTCTTGGGCGAATGGAACGATGATCGCCATGTTCTTGTCCTTTTGATGATTTTCGAAAAAAGCGTAAAGAGCGGCGAACATCGCAGGATTTTCCAAAATGTTACCGTTCAGCGAATCGTTATCCATAGATTTTGCGCCTTCAAGAAGCGTATTGACGACATCCTGCCCGAAAACGACGGCGCTGGGGAAAAGAGAGCCTGCGGAAAACGAGGAATAAGTCTCGCTAATGTTTTCATCAATGAAGAACGATGTTGCATAGGCAGACACTTCCGCAGCCTTCGACACGGGCGATATGAGGACAAAATTGTTTTTAAGAGATGCTTCATCAACATCAGGGCGGTATTTTAAAATGACGGAGGCGATTCTTTCCCGCAATTGCGCCGCATTGCAATCAAAGCCGCCCCTCGAATCGAAAACGAAAAGCGTTTTGTCGAGTGCGATCCCATCAAGAATGCGATTGAAATGATCTTCGTCCGCGCCGTTCGCAAATATGACATTCAGCGACAATCCGCCTATCGGCTTGCAGCATCCGGACAGCGCTTCGAAAATCAGTTCCGACGACGCCGATGAGCCGCCAAAGCCTATTTGCACCAGCGATGCGAACCTTTCACCGCAAAACGAACGTGCTGAGCCGTTTCGAACCTTTGATGCGAACTCGATGCAATTCAAGCGCTCGCCGCGGTAAAATTCAGTTTGAATGCGAATGGTAGGACTGCCGCCGTCATTTCTCAATGCATGGTGCAAAGACTTGCGATTGGCATCGGGGAAAAAAGCGCGACCCTCAAGCAGCTGCCTGAACTTGTAAATCAGCTGATGATAGTTCGCAAGCTCTTGAAATTTGAAAATCAGGGAGCGGTCGGCTTCGGTCTGGCTATAATAATAAGCATAGTCACCGCCCCTGATGGCGCATTCGTCTATTCTTTTTTGAAAAAGATCCGCCCTGTCCTCTTCCAAATCGAAAGGGAGGCTATTCACTCGCCCCCCTCAGCAATATCGCAGCCGCCCTCTCACCGCCCAAGCATTTGAGAAACGCCGCAAGCCGCGGGCCTTTCTGCCGGTTTATAAGAACGGTGTATGCTGCGCTGAACAATGCTTTCGGCTCTACTTCCAAGCCTTCGGCTATATCATAAAGCCTATTGGCCAAATCCTGCTCGGACAATGCATCTATTTCGGATCCGAGTTTGCCGATCAGCATTACCGCTCGATTTTCCCTACGATCGAGATTCGGACGCGGGCTATCCGGGGATTGAAGATTCCACGTATAATCCTCGCTCGCATACTTTCTGAGCCAATTCACCGCGCAGATGGCTTTTTTCCTGAGCCTGTGCAGCTGCGATGAGTCCGCTTCAGGATACAAGGACAGCACTTCGTCCACTTTACACGAATGAATCAGAAGGAGATTGCACAAATGCCTGAACGGCACATGCAAAGGCGGAGTCTGAGGTATTTCGCCCGGTTGGGAAAGCTCGTAGATTCTTCTTTCCTTCGCAACCTTATCGGCCGATGCTTCGGTGATTCCGAATGCGATCTTCTCCGTATTGTCGTAGTCTTCGTATATCTTGAAGACGTCCGTATCGAAGGATATTGCGAATTCCGTATTCGGTCGAGCCTTGGCGAACATGTATCTGGTTACTTCGGGGGTGTATATTTCAAGGACATCCCCAAGGGAGACCACATCGCCCGACGAAGACGATATCTTGCCGCCATGACCCTTGATGGAAATGAAATCGTATTGCAGGGAAAGCGGAGCATGCTTCCCGAATATCTCGACAATCTCCTTCGAAGTGTCGAAGCTTCCGCCGCTGGAATGGTGGTCCTTGCCCGCAGGCTCGAAATCCACATCCTCCTTAGCCCATCTCATGGGCCAATCAATTCTCCAATTGAGCTTCACGAGGGAAGTGCTCCTCAAATCGACCGTCTCCTCCTCGCCCGTATCATCATCCCTGTAAGTGATTCTCCAATCCCCGTCGTACGATACGATTGTCGTCGTATCTTTCTTGGAAAACGATGAGAAAACGGAAATCGGCCACCAGCTGTCATCAAGCGGCTGCTCCCTATATTTGTTGAGTATCTCTATTATCCTTCCCTTGTTCTGCAAAGCGAATCGAATGTCCTTCGCATAATACGACCTCTTATACCTATCCGCCTGATAGATGTATTCTGGTCTTATTCCCACGGCAGGAAGATCATCCTCTATTTCCAGCTCGTTTCTCCTTGCGTATGACGAGCAATTCGAGCCGGTCGTGTCCGGAACATCGGTTATGGGAAATCTCAAATACAATTCGAGTATTTCCCTCTTCGGCATATTAGCAGGAACCTTCCTGAATACATCGTAATCATCCCATGAATATATGAATCTGACCTGATAACCCTTCCTGCGCAATGCGCGGACGACGAGCTCCGTAGTGATTATCTCCCTGAAATTCCCTATGTGAACCGTTCCGGACGGCGTTATGCCCGAAGCCAGCGTATAAACATTCTTATAAGGATTCCTTCGGACTATGGCCTCAGCCATCCTATCGGCCCAATGAGAAATCTCGTTCTCGCCCGGCCTGTCCTTCTTCTGCTTTCCATTAGCATTTTCCGGCATCTGTCAACTCCTACCTTCAGCCTTAGCTTCCTTCAATATCGCAACCGACGCCGAGCATCCGATTCTGGATGCGCCGGCCTCGATCATGCTCATAAAAGCCTTGAAATCCCTTATTCCTCCGGATGCTTTTACGCCGAACCTCTCTCCGACTTCTTTTCTCATAAGCGCCACATCTTCCACCTTAGCACCGGAAACCGAAAACCCCGTGGATGTCTTGACGCAGTCTGCGCCGCCTTCCACCACAAGGGAGCACGCCTTTCTCTTTTCCTCGTCAGTGAGAAGGCAGCACTCGATTATCACCTTAAGATATGCGTCCTTTCCGACTGCAGAGCGAACATCCTTGATTTCGGTCAAGGCGACATCGGCTCTCCCATCCTTCAATGCCGCAACATTCAAAACCATATCGACTTCGCCGGCCCCCTGTCGAACGGCTTGTTCCGCCTCCTTGGCTTTGATCGGGCCGGA